>JAWUVZ010000089.1:0-7689 GCA_034112105.1 Glaciecola sp.
TTTCGAACTCAGAAGTGAAACGTATTAGCGGCAATGGTAGTGTGGGGTTTCCCCATGTGAGAGTAGCACACCGTCAGGCTCCCATTTAAGAACCCGTCCTTGTGACGGGTTTTTTCTTTCTAGAGGCTTTATTTGTTGAAATACCCAAGCAATCAATACCCGATAAATTAATCAAGCACTCCACGGCAGGCGATGCTTACATCAGTTAGTCAATTCGAAAGCTCATCGCAAACAGAATCGCAAAAGAATACTTTTACACTATTACTTCATCAATTGACTATGACTAAAATGAAATGGATTATTTACATAAACGTAGCATAATGGATAGCACCGTGATTTCTTTACTAAAGATCTTTATATTTAATCTTAACGTACATTATATCTAGGTTTTGTTTACATTTAGTCCCAGTAAATTCAAATTTTTCCATTTTACCGCCTATAAGTCTCGCTTTATCGTATTTAATGCCCATTTTTTAACCTTTGCGTTACAATTTTCACATAAAATTTTCATCGAAATATTTCCGAAATAGTTTCGTTAGTTGATTTTATTTAGGGAGCTAATTTGGTGTGTAGTAAAAGTAAGCCAGGCGTGTGATTTTTACACAGACGAGAGTTTAGACACATACATGACCTTGTATATTTTAACATTGCCACGAAAACAAGAAATTTAAGGACACACATGAAAACTAGAATATTTACTAAAACCCCATTAGCGGCTAGCTTGTCGCTAATATTGGGTGTCGGCATCATAGCACCAGGTTATGCGCAGGAAGCTGGAGATAACGCAGAAGTAGACAATACCGAGATTATTGAGATTAAAGGTATTCGTGGCAGTATGATCAAATCTATGGATGTGAAGCGCACATCTACAGGTATTGTTGATTCTATCAACGCAGAAGATATCGGTAAATTCCCTGATAGCAACCTTGCAGAGTCACTACAGCGTATTACTGGTGTTTCAATTGAGCGCTCAAATGGCGAAGGCGCTAAAGTAAGTGCGCGTGGTTTTGGTCCAGACCGTAACTTAGTTCTATTGAATGGTCGTCAAATGCCTACCACTACCGGTGAGCGTAACTTTGATTTTTCTAATTTAGCCGCAGAGGGTGTTAGTGGTGTAGAAGTTTATAAAACGTCTAAGGCAGATCTTCCTACCGGTGGTATTGGAGCCACAATTAATATTTTAACAGCTAAGCCACTGAATAGTCCTGGTATGAAGGCAACGTTTAGTATTGAAGCTTTAGATGATGCCACCACCAAGAAAGGGAGTGCTACTCCGCACCTTTCGGGTCTTTATTCTAATACAAGTGACGACGGTAAGTTTGGTATTGCGATATCAGGCAGTTATTCAGAGCGTGAAAGTGGAAGTCAGCAGGCCCAGACTTCATTTTTCCGAAGTTTTGCTGGTGATTTTAATGATTGGGGCGGTGTACCAAACGATGATTCACAAACTAATCGTTTTGGCGACAGTGATATCTTTTCAGTACCACAAGCAACAATCTATAAATTTGAAGAACAGCAACGTAAAAGATCTAATGCTCAGCTAGTGTTGCAGTATAGACCGATGGATAACTTGACGGCTACTGTAGATTATCTCTATGTGAAAAAAGAAAATGATACGCAAAGCAACGCTATTTCTGCTTGGTATAATTTCGGTGACACGACGAACGTTTGGTCTGATGGGCCTATTTCATCGCCTTTAATATACTCTGAAGATCATGGCGACAACTTTTCTGACCTTGCGATCGGTGGTCAAGACTTTAGTGTTAAAGATGATACTAAGTCTTTGGGATTGAACTTAGAATGGCAGGTTAATAGCTCGCTGAATCTACAGCTTGATCATCATGAGTCTTCTGCAAACAGCAGCCCTAATAGCCCATTGGGTTCAGGTAACGAAATGCAGCTGCGTGCGCTAGTTCGCCAAAATACAGCGACTGATTTCACCGGTGAAAGACCTGTTCTATCAATTCAAGGAGGCAATTCTGCTACAGCGACCGATTTCCAAGTTACTGGTAGTGTCTTTACGAATATTAATAACGCATCTGAAATGTCACAAACCCAATTCAGTGGTCAATATGTCTTGGAAGAACGTGGCAGTATCGATTTTGGTATCGCCTTAACCAACTCACAAAACCGTGCTCGCATAAAAGGTGTACAACGCAACAACTGGGGTGGCGAGGGCCCAACTGGTTTGTTTGATGATTTGTTATTTCCTCGTGACATATTAAGTCAATTCGACAATCTTAGTGGTGGAAATTTTGATGGACATACTGGTCCGGTCGAAATTTTGACTCAATACTTTGATTTTGATTTTGCTGCGGTAAGAGATATTGCAGCAGCAAATTTAAGCGTCCAGTCTGCGGCTGTTGGTGATTGCGGCAACTCATTCTGCCCATCCACTGACTATGCTTCAGATGCTGACCAATATACTAGAGAAGAAATGACTTCGGTTTATGTCCAGTATAACTATGACGGTGAAATTGGGGACATGTTTTATGACCTCCATTTGGGCGTACGTTATGAGGAAACTGATATAGAATCAATTTCTTCCGTACCTGAGTTTCTTCCATCAGCACTTTGGAATGGCGTAACAGAGGTAGCACTTGTCGGCACTGGCAACGTAGTATACGGCACGAAACAAGCCAGCTATGATCATACGCTTCCAAGTATCAACTTTAATATAAATGTAACGGATGACATTGTATTAAGAGCTGCTTACAGCGAGACTATCGGACGTCCAAGATACAATCAAATGATAGGTGGTACTAGATTAGCCGCTAATGCACGATTTAATGGTGGTACTGGTGCAGGCGGTAATCCGGGTCTATTACCTCTTGAGTCTACCAACATCGACTTCTCTGCCGAATGGTATTATGACGAAGGTAGTTATATTTCTTTGGGTTATTTCACCAAAGATGTTGAAAACGATATTCTGACACTGCCTGTAGATACTCAGCTTAATATACTTAATCCGGCTACAGGTATTTATGTAGAAGAAGCACTTCTTGCGGTTGGTACTGACGGCGCAGCACAACGTCAGTATATATTTGATACCTACGGTGCAACGGATCCTAATGTTTATTTAGACGCAGGTAATATTGTTATTGCTGGTAACCCAGCAATCAATGACCTATTGAATTTCAAGGTTGAAACGCCACTAAATGTAGAGGGCACAACCGGTTATGACGGTATAGAATTTGCTGTTCAACACTTATTTGGCGAAACAGGCTTTGGCGGAATAGTTAACTACACGGCAACTAATACGGACAACGTCCATGACGACTATGTTTTGGCCCCGCAGTTGGCTGAACTTGGCATTAGTGATTCTGCTAACGTGGTCGGATTCTATGAAATGGATGGTTTGTCAGTGCGTATTGCTTACAACTGGCGTGATAAGTACATCGTATCGTTGGTTCAGGATGGCGGTGCAGGTCCTGGTCCTCGCTACATTGAAGAATATGGCCAATTAGATTTGACTGTAAGTTACGAAGTACCGCAAGTTAAAGGCTTAACAGTTTACTTGAATGGTATAAACGTAACGGAAGAGAACTTGCGCGTAAGTGGACGTTCTGAACAGCAGGTTCTTGCGGCAATTCAACAAGGTGCGCGTTACTCGTTTGGTGCACGTTACACCTTCTAGTCATCACTCAAGCTATTGACTATAGCTAATAAACAGGTCGAGAAGGCCGCATGGATTAATTATAATTCATGCGGCCTCTTTTATTATTAGTGTCAAAATTTTTTTCCAAAAGCTTCAGAGTTCCTTTATCCATTTAGCCTTATAATTTATTTCAGTGATCAATAAGGTTTTCCAAACCGTTAAAACGAGTGGGGAATTGGTGTAGAGGGTTATATGTTATGCTTTGTATATAATGAGAATTGTAATTGTAATGATGGTTTAGTAAGATTTTTGAGTCTTTTTGAAACATATTTAAAGTCAGGTAAGTAAATGCACAAGCCGTTAAGAAAAATAGTCATCGTAGGTGGTGGTTCTGCAGGGTGGTTAACCGCTGGTATCATAGCAGCAGAGCATTCAACAGACCCTAATTCAGGTATCGAAGTCACCCTGATTGAATCAGCAGATGTCGCTCCTATCGGGGTCGGTGAAGGTACATGGCCTTCTATGCGCAGTACTCTGAAAAAAATGGGTATTTGTGAAACGGATTTTTTATTAGAGTGTGATGCCAGCTTCAAGCAAGGCTCAAAATTTTCGAATTGGCACACCAATACTGATGAACATTATTATCATCCGTTTACTTTGCCGCATGGATTTAACGACACCAACCTCGCACCGTTTTGGCAGCCTTATAGGGACAAGGTAAGTTTTGCGGATGCTGTCAGCGCGCAAAGTCATTTAGGTGAGCATGGCTTGGCGCCTAAACAGATTTCTACTGCCGAGTACGACTTTAATGCTAATTACGGGTATCATTTAGATGCGAGTAAGTTTGCGCGGTTGTTACAAAAGCATTGCACCACAAAGCTATCGGTCAAACACATCATAGATCATGTTACTCAGGTTAATAGTTCCCAAACCGGAGACATTGCCTCTATCACCACTAAAGAAAATGGTGATATTGCAGGTGATTTGTTTATCGATTGCACAGGTACTTCATCCCTTTTACTGGCTAAACACTATGGCGTCCCCTTTGTTAGTACAAAACACATTTTATTTAATGATTCTGCATTAGCAGTGCACGTACCTCATCCGGATCCAGACAGCCACATCGCTTCTTTTACCTGTTCTACGGCGCAAACGGCGGGTTGGATATGGGATATAGGGCTACCGTCACGTCGAGGCGTTGGTTATACTTATTCCAGCTCTCATATTACTGACGTTGATGCAGAGAAAGAGCTGCGTGACTACATTACGCCTATAATGGGTGAGAGCGCAGCGCAGTCGGCTAAAATACGCAAGATAGACTTTTCCCCAGGACATAGAGAGAAGTTTTGGCACAAGAACTGTGTGGCTGTCGGTTTATCCGCTGGCTTTATTGAACCCCTAGAAGCCACTGCTTTAGCGTTAATAGAGCTTTCTGCAAAAATGATAAGCGAACAGTTACCAGCAGATCGCGAGGCAATGGATCTGGTGGCCAAACGCTTTAATGCTAAATTTTTACATCGCTGGGGTAACGTGGTTGATTTTCTCAAGCTACACTATGTATTGAGTAAGAGAACTGATTCTGAGTATTGGCGTCAGATTTCTGATGCGACTCAACTACCCGATACGTTAAAAGAACAATTGTTGTTGTGGAAAACCCAGGCTCCTTATCATTACGATTCTACCCACACCGAAGAAATGTTTCCCCCAGCTAGTTTTCAATATATTCTTTATGGTATGGGCTTCATTACCCAACCCAGCAATACAAAGAGGGTAGATGAGTCCAAGAAAGCGCAGATATTATTTGCTGAAAACGTTAAACACACAAAGCAACTATTATCCGCACTACCTTCTAATCGTGAGTTACTTAATAAAATTAAACTATACGGCTTACCAAAAATTTAGTCACAATATGTGTTTTAATAAAAAAACAGATTATCACACTGATAAACAATGAACTTTGGAATAAAAATGGCAAACACTGAACCACTCAATAGTATCGATCATCAACATATAAAAATAATTACCGAACGTTCGGAAAAATACGGTGATAATCTGTGGTATAGCCTTACCTTCCCTGCCGAATTTAGAAGTGTGCAAGCCTACTACCCAATATATTTTAATAAAGATGCCAATACTGGCGAATTCTTTTCAGTCGCGATGTTTGGATTTCAAGACAAAGAAAATCCATTTTTGATCAATGATAAATGGGACGCGCCTTACGTTCCATTAAGTGTTGCCCGACAGCCTTTTTTGATTGGTTTGCAAAAGGTGAATGAGGATGGTCAAGATAAAGAGCAAAGGGTATTGCATATTGATGTTGATCACCCTCGAGTTAACCAAGAACAAGGCCAAGCATTGTTTTTAGAGTTCGGCGGAAATACGCCTTATCTTGACACTGTCGCAGATATGCTTGAGGCAATTCATCATGGCATGGTAGATAGTAAACTATTTATAAACCTGTTAATTGAGTATGAACTATTAGAGTCATTCACCTTAGAGATTGAACTGAACGACAAAACTCAAAATCAAATGCTGGGATTCTACATTATTAGTGAAGATAAAGTGAGTGAACTGAGTGGCGAAAAACTAGCGATATTGCATGCAAAAGGTTACTTACAAGCGATATATATGGCCATCGCTTCTCAATCTAATATACGTGGGTTGTTAAATAGAAAAAATACAAAACTCGGCCTCTAGTATTTAAACCTGATGATTTTAATGGTGTTTTAGTGATAACGATAAATAAGAAAGTAAAAGAAATTCATAATTGCCAGCCAGGTGATATCCCAGAATTTGTTTTATCCTCTTCGCAACCGTTAATTCTTAAAGGTTTTGCCGATAAATGGCCAGCAGTCGTTGCAGGTAAAGAGTCGGCGCACAAAGCGGCTGATTATTTACGTGAATTTTATTCGGATATTCCTATTAACGTCTATTATGGCGAGCCTGAAAGTAAAGGCCGAGTTTTCTATAATAAAGAGATGACCGGATTTAATTTTCTCAGTTCAAAAGCTAACCTGAATCAGGTGCTCGATAAGTTACTGGCACATACTGAGGATCCTAATCCACCTACAATGTATATAGGCTCCACTGAAATTAATAAGTGGTTTCCAGGCTACAATAAACAAAATAATGCATCAATAGACCACTTGAATCCATTAACTACTATATGGATCGGTAATCGTACCAAAATAGCTGCTCATTATGATTTCCCTAATAATTTGGCTTGTTGTGTGGTCGGAAGCAGGAAATTCACGCTATTTCCACCAGAGCAACTCTCTAATTTGTATGTAGGTCCAATGGAATTTTCGCCAGGCGGACAAGATATTAGTCTAGTTGATTTTGATAAGCCTGATTTGGTGAAACACCCCAAATTCGAACAAGCAGTCGCAGCGGCACAAGTAGCTGAACTGGAAGCGGGGGACGCTCTTTTTATGCCCAGCATGTGGTGGCATCATGTTGAGAGCTCAGCTGCGTTTAATGTGTTAGTCACTCACTGGTGGCGCGACAGTCCTGCCTTTATGGGACGCCCGAATAATGCCCTAATGCTAGCTATGTTGAGTTTACGAGATTTACCGCTTGCCCAACGCCAGGCGTGGAAAGCCCATTTTGACTATTATGTTTTCGACCACGATGATGAAAACTTTGAGCATATTCCAGATGTAGCCAAAGGTGTATTATCCAAACCGCATGATGAGTTAGCAGCAAGAAAATTAAGAGCTGAGCTCTTAAATAAATTAAAGCAATAAGCCCTAAAAATTAGGTTAGTCCGTCATATTAAACGTTAAGATTAATTACCAAGGTTTTATTTTGAAAAAACAAGACAGAAAAATTAAGAAAGTGGTTATTGCTGGCGGTGGCACCGCGGGTTGGATGGCCGCAGCCGCACTTTCCAAATTAATAGGTAATAATTTGGAAGTGTCTCTAATAGAGTCCGATGAAATACCCACTGTAGGGGTAGGAGAAGCAACTATTCCTACGTTACATATTTTTCATCAGCTATTAGGTATTGGCGAGCAAGAATTCATGGCGGCGACTAATGCCACCTTTAAGCTGGGTATATCTTTTGAAAATTGGCGCGACGTCAGCAAAGA
>JAWUVZ010000090.1:0-9204 GCA_034112105.1 Glaciecola sp.
ATAATAAGTTTCCTACCAATCTATTTTTCAAGGTTGAAATTGACTTCGCGCAAGTCAGCTATGTCGCACCTGCTGTCATTATGAGTACTCGACGGTCCGCTTAGGTGGGGAACAAGAGTGCTATAGCCAGTATTTTTTCAAGCCACAGTTTCGTCCACAAAAGCACAAAACTCTCACACATATTTGAACGAAGTACGTCTGCTTATGCCGTTAAGCCGTCTGTTTAAATGTTTCCAAAGCAATCAAGGGTTATTCAAGCTATCGCAGCCAACCGACTGCTTTACAGTAAAAAATGTCTACAAATTTAGGGGAAGGTCACAAAGTAAAGTGGGCTTACCTATATAATATGAAAAGAGAAGGAAGCCCACATAGTTTATTCTATTATTTCCCGTTCTAATAAAGCCACCATGCTATCCGTCTTTCCAGACCAAACACCTTGTGACAACTCAGGTGTCAGAATTTGTACAAGAAGCCATCCGTCTAAACCTTCTTTGTTCAATATGCCTGACAAGTCAGGTAACTCTTTCTTTTTAATGCCAGACAAGAAACCTTCTTTGTTTTCAATTTCGAGTGTTTTATATTCATATTTTTTCATCAGTTTTACTTCCGTAAAATTAAGATCGGATACATGTAAATCAAATACAGAAGCTAGTGTTTTTTTTGATTGCAAAGAAGCTATGCCACTACAGTTCGACTTTATTTAGGTTCACGACAATGAATAGTTATTATTTAGTGTGTAAAATTACAAGAGTCGTACGCTAGTCTATGTTTCACTAGTAATTCATATTATAATTTTCACGGTAATGGATAAAACATTGGCTTTAATAAAGGTCTACTTGAGGATACGTGAAAAATATAGCAATAATTATTGATTCTTTTTCTGGTGGCGGCGCTGAACGGGTAATGTTGTCACTTGCTCAAGAGATGATGAAACTCGGTAACAACGTTACGTTTTTTGCTCTCAAATCAGAGACCGTTCACATTATCCCTAAAGAAATAAAAGTCGAGTTTCCACTTCAAAATGAGAAAGGTTCGGTACGGGGGTGGTTCAATGGACCTAGACTCGCGGCTAAACTTAAGGCATCAGTAGAAGCAATAGAAGCTAAAGGTCGAGCATTTGATATTGTGTTAGTTAACTTGCACGAGAGCTATCGTCTAGCACATTTGTGTGACTTTACGAATTGTCATTACATAATTCATAACTCGTTTGAAAAAGAACTCCAGCGTGAAAAACTAATGGGGCCAAGTAAGTATTTTTATATGCGGCGTATCGTAAAGAGTATGAGCGGGAAAAAACTAATTGCAGTTTCAAAAGGAGTTACTAACGAAATATTATCAAGCTCTTTTTGTAAACCCAAGTCGGTTATCACTATTTACAACCCTTTTGACATTGAAAGTATCGTTGCAATGTCTAACCAGCCGATTGAGTGCGACGTTCCAGAGAAATACATTGTTCATGTAGGCAGAGCTGCTAAAGCAAAGCGTCACGATATTCTATTCGAAGCATTAAAGTCGGTAGATCCAAAAGTTAAATTAGTTTGCTTGAGCGGAAGTACTAAAAAATTAAGAAAATTGAGTAAGCGCACTGGTATCGAAGATAGAGTCATTTTGCCAGGATTCACGACTAATCCTTATCCGTGGATAAAGAAAGCAGAAGTACTGGTATTAAGTTCTGATTTTGAAGGCTTACCGACAGTACTTATTGAAGCAATAACTTGCGGAACAAAAGTAGTGTCAACAGCATGCCCCCATGGACCTGACGAAATACTACTTGGTGAATTAGCTCAGTTTCTGGTTCCAACACAAAGCCCTTTAAAGTTGGGTGCCGCTATCAATAAAGCACTGGTCAGTGATATCGACCTGTCTGGGGCCGACATATTAAGTAAAGTCAAAGCAGTTGATATAGCGAATTCTTATTTATCATTATGTTAAGTCTAGTCATACAGCGACGATATCACGACAACTAAAGCATAGTGAGTTTCTTGTTCAATAACTTCGAAAGAAATGCGGTGTCCCAATGATAAGAGTGCTTTAGCTGATATTTCCCATAAAAATGGACACTAATTAAGAACATTCCCTTTAGCTGTCTAAGACAAATTCGGGCAGTTAACAGACGGAGTCTTTTATTCACCAATTATTATTTTAAAAGGCATATATCCCTATTTGATTAGGTTGATGTTTATTAAGGGGACATTAGAATACAGGTAAAATAAAGGATATTCCTGTTTCATGCAACAGAACCTGATTTTTTGAGGCAAGGGAACAAAGGCAGAATTCTTGTAAATTACAAGCCGCACTTTGACTATAATTAGGCTCTGAGACGACGGATGGCTTCGAATGAACAGAAGACCTTGGCGAGTGTCGCTAACTGCATAACTCTGCGACTCTGCCGCCCTCGTAAACTCCCGCAGATTTTTAGCCAAGTGTTTCAGGTAAATGCCTAGTTAACCAGAGCGCCGTTTAGTTAAGAAACCATGCGTTTTAGTGCTTTGGTATGTTTATCTATCAAGTGGTGTTTCATTGCACCTAAAATGTGGCTGCCAAGGATGATATATATAAGATATTGAAGTAGATATTTGTGGAAAAGTCCCCAATATTTATAAGCCTCGCTTTCTGATAAAAATGGCTTCAATTCCCAAACAAAGAACCACGACGAATAGCCATGCAAGCTTGTCATTATATATCCTGTAAGTGGGATGAAAAACATCAACAGATATAAAGCAATGTGGGCGATGTGTGCCATTTTACGTTCTTTTGGTTTCAGCGAATTATCTAGCTCTGGACGTTTTGATTTTTTGTTCCAAATGATTCTGGCAATAAAAAGCCCAAAGACAATCAATCCGATTGTTTTGTGAACGATACTATATTCAGTTCGATACCAAGCCCCCTCAGGGATCATGGAAGAAAATATGCCTGTAGGAATAAGAAAAATAAATAAAATAGCAGTAGTCCAATGCAGCATACGAGACACTTGTCCGTAACGATTGGGTTCGTTGTGTGCAGTTAAAATGAGTGTTTCTTGGCTTTTACTTTGCTTAAATGCCACCACGAATAATGTTAAACCGGCTAACAGAAAGAGACTTATCTGGATCCACATTAAAACAGGCTTTGCTGCATCCATCGGTACCTGATGAGGCTTGGGATTGTTTAACACTCCGGTTTGTAGCGCGAAATAAAACCATACGACAATGGCAATACATGCTAGTCCTGAAAAGTATGTACCTATGGCCCGAAACTTTGCTGAACTATGGTTTAACAACCAAGCAACTATGCCCGCAAAAAGGACAATCGCCAAGGTGATTGAGCTCTCAAAGTGAGGCAGAAATCCTTCTGGTGTCGATTCTCCAGTTGTAGCGGCAATTATGTTCGGTGAAGTAAGCATTACTAATAAAATAGTACTCCAGCAAAAAACTCGCCTAAGTAGTTGTTTGACTGAAGTTGCCAAAGAACGGTTACTCATTATTAAACCTTAATTTTTGCGCTTTCAATTATTGTTTAAAGTAATATAATACGATTAAAAATTTAGTTAAACACTATGAATCATTAATCAGTATTGTCTTTTCGACAATAATAGCTGTTTTTTAAAATGTTGGGAATATATGGATAAATTGCGAGCACTTAAATATTTTTTAGAAGTGGCAGAAACGGGAAGTTTTTCTAAAGCTGCTAAGGTTTTAGGCGTGCCTACGTCTTCTGTCTCCAGGCGTATTCAAGATCTTGAGGTTCAGCTTGGTGCGTTATTGATACAGCGATCGACTCGAGTGGTTCAAATGACAGAGCTAGGAGCTCTCTATCTTGAACAAATAAGTCCAGCAGTCCAAGCTTTGGATGATGCAGATAATTTGATAGAACAACACTCAGATATTCCATCTGGGGTTTTGAAAATTTCGGCAATACCTGGCTATGGTCGATTCTGCCTAGAGCCTGCATTAGCAAAGTTAAGAAAACGTTTCCCAAATATAGTTGTGGATGTAGAGATGACTGATCATGTCTCTAACTTAGCTCATAATCAGATTGATATTGCTATCCGAGCGACAGCGAATCTGCCAGATCGAGCTGTTGCTCGTAGGCTTTCCAACAATCAGTTTTTACTGGTTGCATCACCTGACTACCTTATGAAGAACGCAATACCACAAACAGTTTCTGATATTCTCAAACATCAAACACTCTTATATCGAGCACCCAGTGGTATCTTAAATTGGCAAGCTAACATGCAACATGGATGGAAAGAGTTGCACACCCAAGCTTCTTTTATCAGTAATCAAGGGGATACTTTAATTAATGAAGCTATTTCAGGCGGAGGTCTTGCATTGTTACCTGAATGGGGAATAAGAGAACCATTAGCCGATGGAAGATTAAAGCAAGTTATCCTTGAAGATGGGCAGTTATCAATATCTCGTAACGATAATGGAGGTATATACCTTTTATATTATCGACCCAAATATAGTTTAAAAAAAGTCAGAGCATCCGTTGATTTTTTGGTGGCTGAATTGTCAGAATTCCTTTAAATATCAATGGATTTCAATTAATAATCAATGGGATAAGAGCCGATGAAATGTCTGCTTCAGCACAATCTTCCCAGTAAGGTTTAACGCTCGACCGACTATATTAAGCTCGTAAATTCCAGCCACAGTGGTTTGGCTCAACTTATGTTTGTGACACAAATTCCTCACAAAATTTTGAACGCCGTATGACTGTTATGCCGTTGAGCTGTCTTAGGCAAAACGTGGCAGTATATAGTCGTTTAGGTTAGATTTTGTCTGATCACTTCTTGGAGCATGCCTGTTAACTAAGGTAAACCCTCTTTTCTTTTTAGCGCCTATAAAAATATTGAGTAGCTTTTCTATATCTGTATGATTTGGCTAACTTTACAATTCTTGAGGCAAGCAGTGATAATTTTTCTTAGTAGTAATTTATACACATTGACCTCGCTAATATGTGCAGGTTTTAGTCTTAAGCAAGGCTTTAAAAGCACTAGTTCTTTGTTAATGATGACCGTTGTAATTTTTCCCATTGCTTTGTTCCTGAGCTTTTTCGTTCACCCGAGCCAATTTATAGGATCTAAGTGGTTAACTAGCTGAAACTATAAAGTTGTCAGATTTCTTTACACATTGAATGAGGTATTATTTCTGAAGTTCTCTAATCACTTGTTTTTTATAAAGAAAAAATATTAGGTACAACTATTGCAGGTATTCTAAAGGATAGGTCAAATTTACCAGTTCATTAGTATGTAATTCACTCCCTGTAATATGGATGTCATAGAAGTATTAGAACATCCTTAACATCAAAAATAATAATTATTAAAAGTCGGAACACCGACCCAAACAAGTTTTCAGGAGAGAACATGAAATTAAAGTATTCAGTTGCGCTGGCGCTTTTTTGTGCATCATCAGCACAAGCAACCAGTGTATTTATTAACGAAATTCACTATGACAATATTGATGGTGACTTGGCGGAGTTGGTTGAGGTAGCGGCGCCAGCGGGAACTAATCTATCTGGAATGACGGTCGTTCTTTACAATGGCTCATCTAGTCAATTAAAACCTTACAGTACTTTGGATTTAAGCGGTGTTGTGGGTGATCAAAGTAATGGATATGGATTTGTTACTGTCAATGGTCCTTCGTCCGGAATTCAAAATGGTGCTCCAGATGGGTTGGCATTAGTTGATTCAGGTGGGGAGGTGATTCAATTTCTAAGCTACGAAGGCAGTTTTACGGCTGCTGAAGGGCCAGCGGCTGGTATGTCAAGTGTGGATATCGGGCAGAGTGAAAGTGACTCTACACCAGTTGGCCACTCTTTACAGCTTTCTGGTTCAGGTTCTGTTTATAGTGATTTCACTTGGGTTACACCAGCTCTAGCGACTACAGGAAATGCAAATAACGGGCAATCTTTTGGTGGTAATGACGGCCAAGATGATAGTCCAGACTCTGATGTTATCAGTGGCAGTGTTTGTACAAATTGCCCGGATGTTCCTAAAATAAAGGATGTAAGCCTTTTTGATGCTACAAATTATTATGCTGCAGCGCAAACAGAGGTAGATTTAAATTCTTCTCCAGAGATAATTAAAGCGGCTATAACTGACATTATTTCGACTGATCATAAAAACTTATCTTACTCTGAAGTATGGACATCATTGACCTATACCGATGAAGACCTTTTGAATACCAACAACGTCATTTTGTGGTACAGCAACCGGTCTCAAGCTAAATCAACTAACGGTAGTGGAGATGTTGCTAGTGCTAATCCTGACAATTGGAACCGTGAACATTCTTGGCCCAAAAGCCATGGATTCTCAAGCTCCTCGTTAGAAGCATATACCGACATTCATCATTTAAGACCGACAGATATTAGTATCAATAGTTCTCGCGGTAACCTAGATTTTGACAACAGTGATAGCCCACTTGCAGAAAGCACTATTAACCGTGTTGATGGTGATTCTTTTGAACCAAGAGATGACGTCAAAGGCGACGTAGCACGTATGATGTTTTATATGGACACGCGTTATGAAGGTTCGGGTTCTGATTCGACTCCTGACTTACAGTTAGTTAATCGCATAACGACTGCAAGCGAAAGCAAATTAGGTTGGTTATGTACCTTAGCCGCTTGGAATGCAGCTGATCCTGTTGATGTGTCTGAACAGTTACGTAATGACAGAATTTACGAACTGCAAGGTAACAGGAATCCGTTCACTGATAACCCTACTTGGGTAGACATCCTGTATCCAGTGGCTGATTGTGATTCAAGTGATGATGGCAGTCGTGATGACAGCGACATTGGCGGCGATAGCCCAATCACCTTGTTCATTTCCGAATATATTGAAGGTGGTAGTAATAACAAAGCCATTGAAATTTATAACAACTCATCTCAAGCAGTTGATTTAACGACAGCTAATGTGTCACTTGCACGTTTTTCTAATGGTAGTTCATCAGGAACAAATATAGCTTTAACAGGTACGATTCCTGCCAACGGTACATATGTCATTGTTAACACTAGGGCGAATGCTGACCTTAAAGCAAAAGCTAGCCAAGAGTCTGGTAGTGTCAATCACAATGGTGATGATGCTTATACATTGTCTGTTGATGGTGTTGTAGTTGATTCTTTCGGTCAAGTCGGCCTGGATCCTGGTTCAAGATGGGGGGATGGCAATGTTACTTCGCAAAATGACACCCTAGTACGCAAAGCATCGGTTTTTGTTGGTGACACTGTTATTGATGATGTATTCATCCCATCAGCGCAGTGGATTGGTTTACCGCAAGATACTTTCTCTGAACTTGGTCAACACGAAATTGATAACAGAGAATTGTTCTTTTCTGAGTATATCGAGGGAAGTAGCAGTAACAAAGCGATTGAAATATATAACCCCAACGGCACCGATCTTGACTTAGCTGCAGGTAACTACAGTGTTGAGCTGTATTCAAACGGCAGAGTATTGACCGATGGTCCAACAAATTCGTTAGGTTTGACGGGGACTATTATCGGTGGTGATGTGTATGTTATAGCTAACTCTCAGGCGGATTCAGCTATTTTGGATGAGGCCGATATTACCTCCAATGTTACCTTCTTTAATGGAGATGATGCATTAGTATTACTGAAAAATGGCGTGCCTATCGATTCAATTGGTAGAGTCGGTGAAGATCCTGGTAGTGCATGGACCGGTAATGGTGTGTCTACGACAAACAGTACAATTGTTAGAAAAGCGAATATCACATCTGGTGACTCTGTATTAGACGATGCATTTGATCCTTCAGTAGAGTGGGACGGATTCCCAAACAACACTTTTGATGGTATTGGAAGCCATAATGCTGGTGGAGACGGAGAAGGACCAGGTGAGTGTTGTGAAAAAACAACGTTTATTCATGCTGTTCAAGGAAGTGGCGATGCTTCACCTCTAGTAGGCGAAACAGTGCTTATTGAAGGTATTGTGATTGCTTCGTTTTCAGGTGTAAGTGGCTTCTTTGTACAAGAAGAAGATACTGATGCCGACGCGGATCCCTCAACGTCAGAAGGTATTCTTGTCGTCTACAATGGTGATTTGCCAGAAGTTGGTAGCCTTGTGAGCGTGATTGGTGATGTATCAGAGTATTTTGCTCGCACCCAGTTAACGGCCACTGAAGCGCTTGACGTTATTAGCACTGGAAACGCCTTGCCTAGAGAGTCTGCTCTATCTCTACCTTTTGCAGACTTAGCACAAGTTGAATCTTTAGAAGGTATGTTGGTGTCTACAGCACAAGCTTTAGTTGTCACCGATAACTTTACCTTAGGGCGTTTTGGTCAAGTCACATTATCAACTGAACGTTTGTTTGTGCCTACTAATGTATTTGCCCCAGGTTCAAATGAGGCAAATAACTTAGCCGCTGCTAACGCACTCAATCGTATAATGTTAGATGACGGTGACAGCTCTCAGAATCCAGAGGTTGTTGTGTTCCCCAGTGGTGGATTGTCTGCTTCTAACACTTTGCGTTTAGGCGATACAATAGCGTTGCTAACAGGTGTTGTTGACTTTGCCTTCGGTGATTACCGCATTATACCTACTCAAGACCCAACATTTGTAGCCACTAATCCTCGTACTGCCGAGCCTGATTTAAATTTAGGTAATTTGAAAGTTGCTAGCTTAAATGTGCTTAATTACTTCAATAATATTGATAATTCTGGGAGTGTTTGTGGCCCAACTGCTAGTTCTAGTTGCCGCGGTGCGGACAGCGATTTGGAATTTGTACGTCAAAAAGCTAAAACAGTGGCTGCGATTGTAGCAATGGACGCTGATATTGTGGGTTTAATGGAAATCGAAAATAACGGTTTCTCTGAAGGCTCAGCCATTGCTGATTTGGTTGCAGGGATCAATGCCGTTATGGGTGCGGGTACCTATTCTATTGTTGACCCTGGCGCGGCTATAGGCACAGATGCCATTACCGTTGCGTTTATGTATAAACCGAGTGTGGTATCACTCGCTGGCGCACCACAAATTTTAGATAGCAGTAATTCTATCTCTGACGAAGATGATGAGCCGTTGTTTAATGAAGGTAAAAATCGTCCATCTTTAGTTCAGGAATTTGCATTGCTTGAAAATGGTGAAACACTTGTTATTAGTGTTAACCACTTAAAATCTAAAGGTTCAGGTTGTGGTGCTGGCGACGACGATACCACTACCGGTCAAGGTAACTGTAATCTGACTCGTAAACGTGCCGCACAGGAGCTAACTGCGTT
>JAWUVZ010000091.1:0-10529 GCA_034112105.1 Glaciecola sp.
CTCGACACTACTAAAGTCGCGCTCAAAGTCTTTCGGCGTTTTTGCAAATCGATGCACAATGTGTGCTGACAAATCAGGCATGATAGTTTGTTCTAATGCTGCAATGATGCGGTCTCCATAATCCTTTTCTTGCACTGACCAATCAATTCCAGAAAGATTATTTGGCACAGGGGCCAGCACATAAAATGAATCACATCCTTGCGGTGCCATACTGGGGTCAGTCGCCGTGGGACGATGAATATATAACGAAAAGTCATCAGCCAATATTTTCTTATCAAAAATATCGCTTAAAAGAGCCTCATATCGCTTGCCTAGCCATATAGTGTGATGCACAACATCCGGATATTGCTTTGTTGTGCCAAAATGCAATACAAACAAACCCATCGAAACTGAGCTGTGCTTTGTTTTAATTTTCGCACTCATCTTTTGGTGTTTGCTTGGTACTAGGTTTCTATATAAATATTTAGGATCTATATTTGAAATTACTTTATCGCACGACAGGTTTCCAGCATTCGTATGCACGACTGTGACTTGGTTGCCCTCAACCGTTAAATTGGTAACTTCGGTGTTTAACATAATTTCGATGCCTTGCTCTTTCATTAGCTTTTCAAGACCATCGACAAGCGCGCCAGTTCCACCCATTGCAAAGTGAACGCCCCATTTGCGCTCAAGGTAGTGTATTAAACTATAAATACTAGTAGTAGCAAACGGGTTCCCACCGACAAGTAATGGCTGAATTGAAAACGCTTGTCTGAGCTTGTCGCTTTTTAAATATGCGCCAACCATCTGCCAAACAGTTCGATAGCATTTGAGCCTGATAAGAGCAGGCACCTGAGCGAGCATAGTCGATAATTTATGAAATGGTTTGTCCGCTAACTGCGTGAAGCCGACATCGAATATAGCTTCTGATTGCGCTAATAGGGCCAAATAACCGGCTTGGTCGTCCGGCTCAATTTCGGCAATACGTTCGAGCGTATCCTCAATTGTGCCGCCATAATCAAAATGCGTCCCATCGGGATAAACAAAGCGATACCACGGCTCAACTGGCACAAGATTTATATAGTCAGACATTTGTTTGTCAAAAAGTGAAAAAAGCTCTTCAAGTAAAAAAGGCGCGGTAACTACCGTGGGCCCTGCATCAAAAATAAAACCCTCTTTGTTAAACTGCTGCGCTCTCCCGCCTAGCCGTTCTCGCTGATCGATAATAACGACGTTGTAACCTTTAGCCCTCAAACGCAGCGCTGAGGCAATACCGCCGAGTCCAGCTCCAATAACGACTGCATTATTCATTTTATATACCTGTTGTTTTTATAAGCAAATTTTTTGATGCGCGGATAAATGAATTAGCGCAATTTGCGGGCAACAGTGTCAATTCTTTTTCACACTGTTTGAGTAAGTATTGAGCACGATTTTTAGATATCTTTATGGCCTCTTGGATCGAGCTTTTAGATGCAATTAGATTTACCAAATTGAGTTGATTGCGCTGAGCGTCTTGCTGCCAATCATCTAAGTCATCTAGTATTTGATAAGCAATGGAAAATCGACTTAAGGCAAATTTTGCATTGGATATATACTGTTCACAGCCCGCCATCAGTAGCGGTAATTCTAGCGTAAGACGGATTAATGGGCCCGATTTCATCTCAGCGATATCTTCGTACTCTTGCGCAGTGATGTTGTTGTGCGCATCAAGATCACGTGATTGACCCCGCACGGTCATCGCGACCGCTTCATGCATGTGAATTAAAAGGTCAGGTAATGCCGGCACAGAACCGACATGAGCGAGTGAGGCAAACGCGGCAGAAATCATCGCGTCGCCCGCACAAATAGCATGTGCTTTACCGTATTTTTTCCATATTGCGTCTCGACCTCTTCGACTCAATTCTTGGTCTTGTAGGTCATCATGCACTAACGAGGCGTTGTGAAGTAATTCTACTGCACCCGCCAAAGCGATAATCGATGGGATGGGCAGTTCAAGTGCGGTTCCTGCATCAATACATAGTTTTGCACGTGTTCGATTCCCTCCACTAGCTAAGTGGAAGCGAGAAGGTTCGTTGTCTTTTATTAAACCAAGCATATGCTGTTCGCATTGGTCTAGTGAGACAATCGATTCAAAAATAGGATTTGCATAAGTTTGATTCATGAATGTTGGCCGTCTGTTTAAAGGAGTGTGCGGTCACAAATAAAGTGACTGCACACTCACTGGTACATTAAAAAATATACATTTATATTCAGCTTTGTTTTACATTCATGCCCTGGCTTTCGCTAGTTGCTGCGTACCATATCAATAAACCAAACGCGATTTTGTTAACGAAATCGGCTAAGTTGTAAATGATATTTAACGATTCTTGATCAGCTGTTCCTGTCATATACCCTAAGACATAACCGACAGGATAGATTGCCCAACCAACAGTTACAATCCAACGCATCGCGTTATATGTGTATTTGACAGCTTCGCTAGTTACAGTTTCTGCGGCTTTGGCAGCAGCGCCAAAAAAGATTTCATAGAGAATGTAGAACCAACCTAGCATACCTATAACGAATCCTATTGTGATATTGATATAGCCAGCTTCTGCCATATATCCTGGTATCAACATAACCAGTGTACCAAGCAAAAGACGCCAGAATATACCCGGAGATGCAACGCCAATTGCACGTAATATCAGATAAAATTCAATCATCAACAATGGCACCGTGAGTAGCCAATCGATGTATCGATAGACAGTAGGTGTAGTTTGCGTAGCTACCCATACATCGCGCATATAGAAGTAGTGGACAGCAGCAATGAACGTCACGAGAGCAGATACCACCAGTGACGTTTTCCATTTTGCAGTAACACTTTGTGTTTCCCAAAGGAAAAAGACAGTCGACGCCATAAGCGCCATTGAGATTATCCAAAATGAAATACCGACAAAATCGTCAGCAGCCAGATTAGCAGCAGCATGAGCAAAACTTGGTAGCGCCAATAAAAATAATCCAGTAACTATCATTTTTAAACTGACACTAGTGCGGCTTAATGAAAAGCCTTTTGCTTTGTTTAAAGCATTGTTAGTTGTCATAATTTTTTTTCTCTTATTGTTATGAAAGAAATGTGTGGTTCTAATTACGTACCTATTCATGAAATTGTTACGAGAATGTTAAAACGTAACGGTATTAGTACTATGGCTCTCAGATTTAGTTTAAAAGTTATTTCAATTTCATAAAAACATTTTTATTTGTCTTGTAAATAAAATGTTACACAGTAGAAATTTTTACTATTTTAGTCGCTTAGTTGTTATAATTGTACAGCCTTGCAGAAACCAATATTATCTTGCCCAGCAAAACAATTAACTCTCTAATTTTTGATAAAAGACAACTACAATATGCCCCAACCAAACACTCCAATCACGTTTAAAAACGGCGTCAGTATGCCTAATAGATTTATGCTTGCACCCTTGACCAATACACAAAGTCATGACGACGGCAAACTATCTGATGAAGAATATCGTTGGTTAACTATGCGAGCTGAAGGTGGCTTTGGGTTAACTATGACCTGTGCTTCGCACGTCCAATTTGTAGGCAAAGGATTCCCCGGACAATTGGGCATTTATGACGATGCACATATTGCCGGTCATCAACGCCTAGCCACTGCGATTAAAGCCAACCATAGTTTAGCCATTATTCAATTGCATCATGCGGGCATGCGTTCTCCCCAGGATCAGATAAACCAGCAGCCTGTTTCAGCGTCGTCGATTGAAAAACATAACGCACGTGGCTTGTCTTTAAATGAAGTGCATCAGTTGCGCGACGATTTTATCGCAGCAGCCTTACGTTCTCAAAAATGTGGATACAATGGAGTTGAAGTCCATGGTGCGCATGGTTATATTTTAACCCAGTTTTTAAGCGCCGAGATTAATAAACGTGAAGACGAATACGGTGGAAGTCTGCACAATCGTGCGCGATTACTATTTGAAATTGTAGATGGTATTCGAGCCATCTGTGGCAGTAATTTTTTGTTAGGTGTGCGTTTGTCCCCCGAACGTTTTGGCATGCTATTGAGCGAGGTCAAAATCGTCTGTGAACAACTAATTAACGAGCATGATATAGACTTTTTAGACCTTTCACTTTGGGATGTTTTTAAACAGCCAGAGGAAATAGAACATAAAGACAAAAGCTTACTCCAACATTTTTCGGAATTAGATTATAAGAATGTAAAATGGACGGTTGCCGGAAAAATTAACACTGGTAAAGAGGTCCACTCAATTCTAGCTGCTGGTGTTGACTTCGTCACTATCGGACGTGCTGCCATTCTGCATCATGATTTCGCAAGGCAAGTGATGGCTGATCCTAACTTTGAACCCACAAAACTTCCTGTAACAGAAGCTCATTTAGCAAAAGAAGGTCTAAGCGAGAAGTTTTTAACCTACATGAAAGGGTGGGACGGTTTTGTAAAAGTGGAGGGCTAGGTAAAGAGTCTGCTAATATTAAACAATATGAGGGATGTTTTGTTAGACAGTGATGACGATTTACCGATAGTCATTTTATTTCTAGGGTACTTTCTCAAATATGGTGAAGTTATTACAGTGTCGCCTGACAACGAAAATTTTATTCAGTTTTTTCGCAATCAGTTTGCCAAAAACTCAAACATTATACCTGTAGATGTGTGCAACGTGTCTGTATATGGTTTGTTGCGTGTTTTAAGCACCTAATTTAGGAAATACAAAGCCAATAAAAAATTCGCGAGACACGAGCGCAGCAATTTTCGTCAGTAATCTTGCACTAGCAATTAATATCCTAGTAAAGATTAGAAACTACCCCGTTTTTCAATTGGTGCTAACCAATGTCTCAGGCTTTCTAAACATCAAAGCGTGATACTTCATAGTACCAAAAACACCGACCAGAAAAACGTTATCATAATAATTAGTCGAGCGGCATTAACCCCGATTCATAGCAAGCGTGGCTCAAAAAAGCAAAAGCTTACCCACGGAACTTTCTAAAACAATCCCATTTGTTGGCTGGTCATGTTCTCGAAGGATAAACCTATGAAGGGTAAAATTCCTTCGGCTATAGGTTTGATTTGTTTATCGACGTAATGGTCATAATCTATTTTGCTGCTTAGGTATTCTATTGGTTGTGGACCATTAACAGTGATCACATAAGATATCCAGCCTTTGTGTTGATATTTGAGTGTTCTACCTAATGCTCTATTTTGTTGATCGGCAAGCCTCGCTGCTTTAACGTGGGGCGGTACGTTCTTCACATAAAGATCCAACCTACGGCGAATTCGTTTGCGATAGATCAGTTGTTCGTTTAGCTTGCCTGAACGAGTATCCGCGATGATCTGCAGTAAATAATCGTTAATATTCTGCCTCGAAAATACCATTTTATATAACGTAAGCTGAAAACCTTTAGCTAGTTGTGTCCAATCTGAGCGAACAGTCTCCAAACCTTTAAATATTAGCTCGTCACCTTCGTTTGTAGTTTTTAATCCTGCATAACGTTTTTTGCTGCCTAGTTCTGACCCCCTAATAGTAGGCATTAAAAACTGACTAAAATGGGTTTCAAACTCAATCTCTAGCTCACAGGGTAATTGGTGTTCGAGCTTGATGTTATCTTGCCATTTTTGATTTATCGCTAACGCTAAGGACTGGCCAATCTGGTTCGCTTGTTGATTACTGTATTGCCCTTCCAACCAAACAAAGGTCGAATCTGTGTCGCCATAAATCACTTGATAACCGGCTTGTTCAATCCACTTCGCTGTAGTTTGCATGATGTCATGCCCACGCAGAGTAATTGAACTCGCTAAACGAGTGTCGTAGAACGGGCAACCACCCGAACCCAATACACCATAAAACGAATTCATTAAAATTTTTATGGCCTGACTACGAGCTGCATCTTGGTTTTTTTTAGCTGCATCGCGCTGCTGCCAGAGCGAGGTAATAATATCGGGTAAGAAGTGTTTATCACGACTGAATTTAGCCCCCCGATAACCTTCAATCGCCTCATCTGGAGATGTTAATCCTTCCACTAACCCAAGTGGGTCGATTTTAAAAGTGCGCATAATCGACGGGTAAAGGCTCTTAAAATCCAGTACCAATACATGCTGATATAAGCCAGGTTTTGAACTCATCACATAACCCCCTGGACTGGCTAATCCGCCATTCTTTGGCCGATTAGGTGCGATATAGCCTGACCTATGAAGTTTGGGTAAATATAAATTAATAAAAGCCGCTACTGAGCCGCCCATTCTGTCTAACTCAAGACCGGTTAACTGACTACGTAAAGTAAGAAAATCTAGTACTTTAGTGTGTTCAAAAATAGCTAACACTAATTCACAATCTTGTAGATTGTATTCTGCTAGTTTGACTTTATTATGTGTAAAGTCATGTACAATCTGAGCAAGCCTGTCGTCGACGTCTTCCGTCTTTTTACCTTTACCTAACAAGGTTTGAGCAACATTTTCTAAGCTAAAACTGTCAAACTGATAAGTCGCTGTTCTGAGGGCATCTATGCCATCCACAACAACTCGACCGGGCATGGATACAAACCCCTGATTAACTTCATTTCTAGCATCTCGCCATAAAATAGGCTGACGATTGCGCCCCAACAATAATTCAACTTTATGCAGCGCGGCTCGTTTAATCAGCAACCTAAAATCGAAATTAACCACGTTCCAACCAACAATAATATCGGGGTCGATTGTGCTCACTTGTTTAACAAACTGCTGCAACAGGATTTTCTCATTGTCTAACCAATGGATCCAACTATGGGCTGCTTGTGCCTCGCCAATCATCAATACACACTTATAGGTATTGCTGGCTAGGCCAATTGAGAACAGTTCTCCATTTTCACTGCATTCTATATCGATTGATAACACACTAAATTTTGGCACAAATTGACTGGGTTTACATTGCATATCAGTCAACTCTGCTGGTTTGCCTGTGACTTGTTTGCCCGTAAATGCAGCACTACCATAAATAAAACGCTCCATCAAGAAACGCTCGGTTAAACGTATATCATCCTCAAAACAACAAATGTGATGCTGCTTAAGCAATGTTTTTGCTTTATAAAGCGAGTTGTTTTTATCAAAGTACAAACCACCCACTGCTTGGTGTTCAAAGGTTTTTAAAAATAAGGAATTATAACGATGCTCAATTCCACTTTCACGCAAAAGCAGGGTAGCTTCGGCTTGATCATGTTGGTGAATAAAAAACAGCCCTTGTTGCGTATTTGAGAGTGCCTTTAGGGCCCCATTTTCAGTGACAAACCAACATTCAATATAGGTCTTACCGTGGCGTTCTATTTGGCGTGCTGTGAGAATAAATCCCTCTAAGGAGACTTGCATATATAAGGTTCTATCAATTTAAGTAACAGGAAGATAAGGGTAATTGGCATAGATAGCAAGGCAGACCAGAGTCCCTTTCGGCATGGTTACTCAGCAACGCCGAAGCAACCACGCTCTGATTATCACATTCAGCAGTCATTTTGCATATCCTGTGCTGCTGAAATTACGATTTAGTCTGATCCTTTTGATCATTATTTTTTGCTCATCTTACTGTATTGTTAGGTGGACAAATTAACTATGCCGCTATACTGCGAGCTCTCCTAATAATGCAACATAATACAATTTTAACTACCTATGTTGGTCAATCAAAATAGGATTACCATCAGGGTCTGTCAGCATAAAATTAGCAGGGCCCTTGTTGTTTTCGCCAATCATCTGACCACAATCAATGCCTTTTCCTATAAGCATTTTTTGCAGGTACCTTACATCAATGTAATCATCAATGTTTTGAGCGTTGGCATCCCATCCAGGGTTAAACGTTAGCATATTTTTTTTCAACATCCCTTCGAATAAGCCAATGACCTGATCGTTTACGTCCTTCATAATGACCCACTTTTGGTCCACATGCCCAGCCATTTGAGTAAAGCCTAGTTTTTCATAAAATGCTTTTGAAATTGCAATGTCAGCCACTTTTAAGCTGATTGAAAGTAAGCCCAATACCATGCTTGTTTCCTTATTATTATGTTAATTCCGGGGGAGAATAAAATATTATTCAACCGTATACATCGATGACTGGAATCATCATCGGACGCTGTGTGGGCGTGTCTGGCGAAAATATCCATACCGATTAAGCACTTCTTATGAATTCCGAAATTTATCGGAAAAATGGTAGCCTTTCGTGGAAATCAACTGGTTTACACTTATTAAAAGGTTTAGGCACGCCGCAAACATAAACTATATTAAAACAGTCACAAACTTAATTAAAGACCGACGACCACTTGATCGGCAATATCCTAGATTAGGAACTAATAGCTCTGGATGGTCTATCTTTTAATTTCAAAAATATTATTAAAGATTGGGAAAAGAAAGCGGAATTCAACTAATGATTTTTATGGCGCGTATTATAGATTGGGTGAAGCTTTCAAGAAAACATACTTTCTATTATCTCTATGGCTCCACTGGGCAATTAGGCGCTGTACCTGTTTTTACTATCTACTTCACTTAAAAGCGAATTATAGTTATAAGATTGAATACAACGTGACTGGAACGGGCTCTCGCATAGGAGACGTTAGTGAATTTGGTTAAAGACAAAAAGTACGTGATAGCTGATCTAGGCGTTTGGTAATTTTAAGAATTTTAAACATTGAAGTGACCCACACTAACTGGATAAAATACATTTCTTTACTATATGTCAAATGGTAAAGAGAATGTTTATGGCTAAAGTAAGTGCGAAAAGACAAATTACATTACCTGTTGAACAGTGTGTTGTTGCGCATATTAATGCAGGTGACAATATAGAGAGCTTTGTTGATAGACAAGGTGTTATCTCGATTGTTAAGAAGCAATCAGGCAAGGCTAAAGGTTTGTTAAAAGGGATTAAAGCTAATATCAATGTAACTGAGGAAGAATCGTTAGAAAGTGCTATTAGTAAATGATTGCTATTGATACTAATGTTCTGCTTCGATATCTATTGCAGGACGATCCAAAACAAGCTGAAAAAGCAAACAAGTTGGTCCTTGGCAATGCGGAAGTTCTTATTACGGATGTGGTATTGACGGAAACGATCTGGACGCTCAAAGGTAAGCGTTACGGTTTGAGCAAGGAGCAGATTGTAGATGTTATTCATGCTCTATTTGCTGAGCCTAATATAAAGTTTGAAGATGGATATGCTGTTTGGGGCGCTCTTAAAGATTTTATGAACGCTAAGCCAATAAAAGCAGGAGTCAAAACTAAGCAAGCTGACTTCCCAGATGCACTAATCGTTAACAAAGCTAAGCGGTGCGGGCAATTAAACAAAACAGAAATTTCGACGGTTTATACATTTGATAAAGCCGCGTTAGAAATCGACGGAATTAAAGAACCCTAGCCGAATAATTATTGCATTAGCCGGCCATTTCTATAAAGAATAATGTTCAATCTAAACAAGCTAATTTCCTGTCACTCCGTTTTTCAGTAACGATTGAAAATTTGCAGGTAAAACTGAGCCACGATTTGCATCTAATTTTGACTACAAGCTTGTACAATCATTTTAATAATTCTTTGTTCTGATGGATATACGGCAGTTCGTACTTTGTCATAATCGAATTAAACCGAACTATATATTCACAACGATATAAATGATTAGGCGGCAACCACTCATCTAAGCCGAAAACAGCCCGTCACGTACTAAAAGCTCAGGGGAATAATAGCCAATGAACTACCAAGTCAATCTTACCATCGGTAGTGTTTCTCGTTGAATTTTAGAGCTGCAAAAAGATATAACTCGTTCACGATTATTAGCGACAATAAAATAGTGGCATGAGGCAATGGTTACTAAAGCACTTACAATCGCGTTGCTAATTTCTGGGTAGAGAATAATCGCTTTGTAATTTCACTAATTTTGATAATGACAACAAGGCAGCGCAAGTGTCCCAAGTGGTCACAATCTGGTCACCATGAAATAATCAATAGTTGAGTGAATTTTTTCATGGTGTTCCCCAGTTGTTACATTCAATGCTTTGGGTACTTACTTTGCACTTTTATGCAGGCAAAAAAAGCCCGAGTTAACGGGCTTATAGTTTTAAAAGTATCGTTAGTTGCTTTGGAATTTGCTTACGTCAGTAATTTCAGGATAGTTTTTATTTGCAGAAACGATATCTGCTTCCATGGTCGTAAACCAATCCTTTTGCACATTCTTGTTATAGCTTAAATATAACTTTCCATCTTCGACATGCCATGCTTGAGGATCAATCCCAGCAGTTTTTCCGCTCGCCATTGCCCATGCACAGTAACCACCATATTGAGCAGCATACATTTCAGGGTTTTGTTTAAACAAGTCTAGATTCTTTTGGCTGGCAAAACGCCAATTAGCATCACGCCATAAAAATTGAAACTGCTTATTTCCTTCAACCGGTTTACTTTCGGTAAAATAGGCAACCGTGTCGTAACCATTAATCGCGGTATCGTTAAATATGCCTGTGTTCACTGCGTCATCAAGGGCAAAAGCAGGTAACGTAAAAAGTGTACAAACTACGATACTTAGGTATTTCACAAACTTGTTCATTAATTT
>JAWUVZ010000092.1:0-16469 GCA_034112105.1 Glaciecola sp.
AGTTTGCAGAGGCAACAGTCACAAATAAAACAGGGTCTACACCGAGAAATGCCAGAGGTAGAAAAAAGATGAAATTAAAAAAACTACCGGATGATTGTCTCAACGCTGTGGTTAGATTGTATTCCTCACTAGAATGATGAACGACATGCGCAGCCCAAAAAAAACTCATTTCGTGACCAAATCGGTGGTTCCAATAATATAAAAAATCATATGCAACGAATACACCAAGCCAAACCCAAGCGATTTTCTCAAGTTCGAATAACGCAAAATGCTCGTAAAGTAAGATATAAATGGTAAAAGGCGCAAGGTTTTTCATAATCCCCATAATGCGGCTCAAGCCACCTATACTAAGACTAGTAATTGCATCATTGAGACGATAATAATCCGTTTTCTTTACTTTTTCCGCAATGAGTTCAACTGCAATTAACAGAAAAAAGATAGGTATCGCAAACAGGATTATGTTCATAGGTTCACCGAAATTGTATACATAGCTATACTAGTGTTGATAAAGCGTCTAAGTCAAATAGGTTTATCGCAATTTTTTTTCTTTTAGTAGATTGGTTTGATTGACTAATGTTTAGCAAAAAAGCTCATTCCGACAGACCATTCATTCAAACGAAAATTAATTAATTTATTGAAAACAATTAGTTACGTATTGGCACATTGAATGCAAAGAAACAGAAAATAAATGGTTTTGTGATGAATAAAACCAAACGCACAGTTCTACATCAATTACGGAGTTAGTCATGATTAACCAAATTCGCCGCCCTATATACTCATTCATAGGAATAACCCTTATCAGCCTGTCACTCGGAGGCTGCATTATTCACGTTAATGCAAAAAACAAAGACGGGGATAAAGATAGTTATTCGTCTGATGTAACGTCGACCAATAAAAGCGTTAAAGTCGCTGAAGGAAGAACAGTAGAGGACGTTGGTTCAGTTAATGGAAGTGTCGTTATAAAAGACAATGTAACTGCAAAACATGTTTCCAACACAAACGGGCGTATCTCAATAGGTAACAACGTTAGTGTCGATTCAGTGGATGCTGTTAATGGTCAAATTAAAATTGGCGAGCGCTTTGTTGCGAAGGAGGGTGTAAGCACTGTTAATGGTCAAATAGTCATTCAAGAACAAGGACAAATAGGCGGTGGATTAGCCACTGTAAACGGTAATATTCTGTTAAATAGCGTTGTTGTTGAAAAAGGTATCGTAAGCGTCAATGGAAATGTAAAACTAAAAGACGGAAGCCTAGTGAAAGGCGATATTCATTTTCACAAGAGCTCTAACAACTATAACAAAAACTACCCCGTACTTTACATCAGTGCAGATTCGAATGTTCAAGGCGATATAATTCTTGAACGCCCGGTTGAATTGGAACTTGAAAATAGAAGTCTTGAAAGTAAAGTTAAACGTCTTTATAGAGACTAATTTATCAGCTTAGCTCATTGATTTTACACAATAGCGATGTGCATTTATCAGCCATCAACCTTCGCTATCATCATATGTGGTGGACTGCTCTTGAAATGGGTGTTTTATAATGAACACTCACTTCATTTATTAAATAGACCCAGTTACATGTAACCTAATTTATAATAACCATTGAGTGTCTACCTCAACAAATTCAGAGCTCGCACTTATTAACGAATTAGCCGTTAATTTGCGCACCCCATATACGATTGTTTTACAGTTATGTTCTTGGCGTGTTTTTGTGAGCAAACGATCGAAGTCACCATCACCCGACAACAAAATAATAGTGTCAACCTGCGGTGCCAAGTCCAAGACATCGATTGTAATGCCAACATCCCAATCACCTTTTGCAGAGCCGTCAGCCCGCTGTATAAAGGGTTTAAGTTTTACGTCAAACCCAATATGACGCAGTGCACTTTGAAATTTTTGTTGCTGCACATCGCCACGGTCAATCGCATAAGCAAACGCATCAACAATCTCATAATCATTGGCTATTGATTGCCAAAAGTGACGATAATTAAAAGAACGTGAGAATGTATGTTTAGTGGTGTAATAGATGTTTTGTACATCAACAAAAATTGCGGCTGTTTCCACTTCAATACCCTTTATGATGAGAAGAGATGTCAAGGAAGACGATAATAACACTAATCAGATTAAAAACGTTTGACTCGGAAAAATAACATGCAGCAAAACAATCTCTGCTTCACTAAAGTGAAATAAATATCGTCAACCTATGACTAACTATTAGCGCGAAAAAAAGCGACAGAGTGTTGAATAAGTTGTTGTGATGCATCTTCCTGTATGAAGTGCGCAACATTTTCTAACACCACGTGACTTTGACCTTGGCTACCCTTCATATTTCGTTGAATGACCTTATCTGCCCCTTTTGTTATCGGATCTGAGTCACCAAAAACAGTGAGTACAGGGATCGATAATGAACGAAGTACAGCCCAGGCATATTTGTTATTACTCGATTCTGGATTATTACTACTGGTAGGCACTAATAATGGAAATTGTCTTACACCCCACTTGTATGACTCATCTGGAAACGGGGCATCATAGGCATTACATTCGGCTTTAGATAACTCTCTTTTACAGCCACGCTGAACAACTTGGCTGACTGGAAATACCTTGACAGTTTGAGAGAAAAGTTGCCATTTTTTGAAGGCCTCGCTAACTGGCTCCTCACCGGTTGGAAGAAAAGTATTGGCTGCCACTAGATTTTTAAATCGTTGGGATTGGGCCGCTAATACCCGCAGTCCTATTAGGCCGCCCCAGTCTTGGCAAATCAAATTGATATTATGAAGTTCCAATTTTGTTATAAAAATCGTTAACCAATTATTGAAATTTGCGAAGGTATATGGTGCTTTATTGTCAAACTTATCTGACTTACCAAAGCCGATCAAGTCAGGAACGATTACTCTAAACCCATTATCAACTGCATGATCGACCATGTTGCGATACAAATAACTCCATGTCGGTTCGCCGTGTAACATTAAAATCACGGGGGAGTCTTTTTTTCCTTCATCTAAGTAATGCATTAGCAATTCGCTTTTATCACCACTTACATCACAATAATTTGCTTGAAACGAGTATCCGCTTAAATTTTCGAAGCGCGCGAGCGGTGTCTTGAGTATAGGCATGGTCTTATCCTTTAAAAATAGATGACTTAAGAACGCTCACACTATAGAACGTTCATTCCTAAAGTGAGCAACAATAATAGCAAAAAAATGAAAAGAACAATGGTCCTCCACCACGCGAACCAAAATAAACAATGCACGTTTTATTGATCAGTCACAACGTTGTTGTGATTATTGTATAAGCAAAATTGCTTGCGTTGTTTTACTATGAGTACACACTAGTTTGATTAAAAAAATCTTACTTTGAACGCTAATATACTCGCGTTGTTAATCGAGCAAAAATATCAAATTTTTACTTAAAGAAGGGAATTTATTATGCTCCAAAACGCCTCTCGTTATAATAACGTCTTAATTATTGTGCATTGGTTAACCTTTATTTTAATTGTTCTATCATATGCCTCCATTGAGGGCCGGGAGTTTTTTGAACGCGGCACACAAATGCGAGATAACGCAAAATATACGCATTTTGTCATCGGTTTAAGCATTTTGCTAACCACCTTCGCGAGGATTATATTTCGACTTACAAGCCAAGTTCCGGCCTCTTTATCTAGTAGCCCTAAATGGATAACCAAGGCCAGTAAATTTGGCCATTTTGTCATCTATTTATTTTTGTTGGTCATGCCGATACTCGGCTGGCTGATAATCAGTGCCGAAGGAAAATCAGTGGATATTTTTGGCATGACCGTGCCGTTATTAATTGGCGAGGACCACGAGTTAGCAAAATCACTGGAAGAAATTCACGAAACAATTGGTACTTTTGGTTATGCGCTGCTAGGAGGACATATTTTGATGACTCTTTATCATCAGTATATTTTAAAGCAGCAATTATTTAACCGAATGAAAATAAATCGGAGCTGATTCTTAACTATGTTGAGTTTTGATGTGGAAATACTTTACAGAATAGACAGCGAGGATTGCCGTTTACAAATGTCGACGGGTTAATGATTTCACTCATTTAGGCATGCCCCAGCAGGCGTAAATGAGTGTGTTTCAAAAGGCTCGCACTACGGCATCACTTTCATAAATTCGCTGAATTTCTCTTGTCCTTTAACAACCCATTCAGGTGTAGCTTCGCCTGTGCCTGCATGAATTAAACTAGAGTGCGATTGCACAACTTTTTCGAGTAACGCATGCTGATCCTCAGTAATGTCGACAAAGAAAATATGCTGGCCTTGATTGAGTAAATGTTGGAATTGTTTAAATTGGTAATTAGGTACCTGTATACCAATAAAACCACCAATCCAGGTGCAAAAACCGAGTACGACGATGGATAAAAATGCAAACGGTAGCCAACCCACGGAGGAAGTATGCCACTGGAACAAATAAACTAATAATAATAAGAGGCTCGCAGCAGCAAGGCCTGCAACTGCGCCCAGTCTTGTCGACCTGACGACATCTTGTTTTAGTACCGCTTCAATCGCATGTAAATGATGTCTTTCAACATCCGCGTCATTAGCACTTAATACATGAATTTGGGGGGTGGACAGACCTTCAGACTTTAACTCTTGTTCGACCAATTGAAGGTCTGCTAGGTCACTGCTGATATAATACTGACGTTTCATTCGCTTTCTCCTAGAAAGATTAAGCTGTTGAGGAATCTATTATTAGATTTCTAATAATGAGTATAGTAATAAATTGAATTAAGTCGAACTTCGCCCTGTTTGATAATTGAATAGCAGGTCCCTTCACTTTTTCGCTGGAGCAATATAACCATTTTTGTCCCAGCGAAACTGATCATAGACATGTAATAATACAACCTAAATTTCACATTTAAACTAAGAAGAATTTGGATTATTCCATTTTTGTTACACATTCTTGATTTTTATACTGAGTATACGGTTAAAGGGTGGAGGATAGAGCTCAAAACCAGTAAGATACTCTATATATTATTTTGTTAAAAAAGAGCCTCCCTAGTGAAACTGATCGACGCATTGAAAGATTACAATATTAATACTAATTCTGAAATTTTGCACAATCCCGACTATGACACTCTTTTTAATGAGACCACAAAATCGGAACTAACGGGTTTTGAAAAAGGATTTGTTACCGAATCAGGTGCAGTATGCGTAAAAACAGGAAAATTTACTGGGCGCTCTCCTAAAGATAAATACATTGTAAAAGACAGTGTTACAGAGGATACATTGTGGTGGTCAGATCAAGGTAAAAACGACAATAAGGCTATTAATCAGGTTACTTGGGAACAGCTCAAGGAATTGGTAACAAACCAGCTCAGCGGTAAACGTTTATTTGTAGTGGATGCTTTTTGTGGAGCTAACAAAGACACTCGGATGTCGGTCCGCTTTATTACCGAAGTCGCTTGGCAGGCACATTTTGTTACTAATATGTTTATTACCCCGAGCGCCACAGAACTAGACGATTTTGAACCTAATTTTATTGTGATGAATGGTGCCAAAGTCTCTAATCCGAATTGGCAAGATCAAGGGCTCAATTCTGAGAACTTCGTTGCATTTAACCTGACTGAACGCATCCAGCTAATTGGTGGAACTTGGTACGGCGGCGAAATGAAGAAAGGCATGTTTGCCATAATGAATTACTACTTGCCGCTACAAGGAATTGCGTCAATGCACTGCAGCGCTAATGTAGGCGAGAAAGGCGACGTGGCGATCTTCTTTGGTTTATCTGGGACCGGTAAAACGACCCTTTCAACTGATCCAAAAAGACAACTTATAGGCGATGATGAACATGGCTGGGACGACAATGGAGTATTCAACCTAGAAGGCGGTTGTTACGCGAAAACCATTAGTCTTAGTGAAGAGAACGAACCCGATATTTATGCTGCAATTAAACGCAACGCACTTCTTGAAAACGTCACACATAGTGATGCAGGGATAATAGATTATCACGATAACTCGATCACAGAGAATACCCGTGTTTCTTATCCAATTGATCATATTGCGAATATCGTAAAGCCGATTTCCAAAGCAGGTCATGCGACGAAAGTAATATTTTTAACTGCCGATGCTTTTGGCGTTTTACCTGCGGTAGCAAAACTAACGCCTGAGCAAGCGCAGTATTATTTACTATCGGGTTTTACCGCAAAGTTGGCGGGCACCGAACGTGGTATAACAGAGCCTACACCGACATTTTCGAGCTGTTTTGGAGCCGCTTTTTTAACCCTGCATCCAACTCAGTATGCGAATGTATTGGAGAGGCGCATGCAAGCATCTAATGCTCAGGCTTACTTGGTCAATACTGGATGGAACGGTAGCGGCAAGCGTATCTCTATAAAAGCGACGCGCGCAATCATCGATGCTATTTTAGATGGTAGTATGGATGCTGAAGAATCGCACCTTCTGCCCATATTTAATCTTAAGATTCCGAAACAATTAGCGGGTATCGAAGCGAATATCTTAGACCCTCGAGGCACATATGCTGAAGCACAACATTGGTATGAAAAAGCAGAAGATCTCGCTGGTTTATTTGTTGATAATTTTGAAAAATTTACTGATACAGCCCATGGCCGCAGCCTGATCGATGCAGGCCCTAAACTAAGCATAAACGAACTTTAGCTATGGGAATGAAACTTTGGCACTGCCATAATGCCCGTTCTCTTCGTCCTCTATGGGCAATGGAAGAAATGCAATTGCCTTATGAATTGGAAGTGCTACCGTTTCCACCACGTGTTTTCAAAAAGGAGTTCCTAGCAATAAATCCGCTAGGAACCGTTCCTTTTTTTCAAGACGATAGAACCACCATGACCGAATCAAGTGGTATCTGCCACTACTTGGTTGAAAAGTATAACCAGCATGACTTTGGCCTTAAGCCAGATCATGCTCAATACGGCGATTACCTAAATTGGTTGTATCATAGTGATGCTACGCTGACATTCCCGCAAACTATTGTGCTTCGCTACAGTCTCTTAGAGCAAGGGGAGCGACGTCTTCCTCAAGCTGTAGATGATTATGCCGCCTGGTTCATTGCTCGTTTACGCCGCCTCGATGCGCACATCGAGTCTCGCAAATTTTTATGTGATGAGCGTTTTACCATTGCAGATATAGCAGTAGGTTACGCATTGCATTTGGGACAATCTTTGGGGCTAGATCATAACTACAGTCCACAAGTCAAAAACTACCTGGGCCGGCTTCAGTCTCGTCCGGCCTTTCAAAAAGTGTCAACCATAGGTGCTGATCACAGCGCATTCAACTAGTTCGTATTTTTGCTCTCAAACGTGAATTTTCAGCGCTTTATCCATCGCTGTAAAGTCGCTAACAGCACACTCTCCATAATCGGCTTACTGAGAAAATCATCCATACCGGCTTCCTTACATTGTTTTCTGTTTTCGTCAAAGGCATCCGCAGTAAGGGCAATAATCGGTGTTCGCGGTTGTCGTGATTGTATACTTCTAATTGTTCTGGATGCTTCGTAACCGTCCATTATTGGCATCTCGCAATCCATCAGTATTAGGTCAAACGTGTTTTTCTGCGCATGCTCCACTGCTTCTTGTCCATTTGCAGCGGTGGCTACAGTGAGTCCAAAACCTTCCAACATGTGTTGGGCAATAATGCGATTAATATCGCTGTCGTCTGCCACCAGCACGTAGCCTGATAATTTTGCTTCAGTTGTTATTTCCTCGCCCTCATATTCATCTTCATCTTCATCTTCATCTTCATCGAAATGAACCACAGACTCTTCTTTAGGGTCGCTTTCGTCATATTTAAGATTCAATGCTACGATAAATGTCGAACCCTCATGTGGCTTACTTTCAGCCCTAATACTTCCACCCATCAGACTGATAATTTGTTTACTGATGGCCAAGCCTAAACCAGTTCCACCGTATTTTCGCGTTGTCGATTCGTCGGCTTGTTTAAATGAGTCGAAAAGCGTGTCTAAAACATCGGAAGATATACCAATACCACTGTCATTGACTCTTATTTCTAGGCCAGCATGTGTTGGCGTCAATATCGTAGCGGTGACTTGGACAATAACAGCACCATGATCCGTGAACTTGATGGCATTGTTTATTAAGTTAAGCAGCACCTGATTGAGACGTATAGGATCACCGATAAAAACCTTGCCTAAAGTCTCATCATACTCCAAGGTTAGTTTCACCGAATTTTGGCTTGCCTGCTCATGATGAAGAGATAACGTCCCCTGAATTAAGGCTTCCAAATTAAATGATATTTCCTCCAATGTCATTTTACCCGCTTCGACTTTAGACAGATCGAGTATGTCGTTAATAATACTCAATAACGACACGCTAGAATCGTCCACTAATTTCAGATAGGTTTGTTGTACTTTTGAAAGCCTTGTTTTACCTAACAGCTGCACAACGCCAAGTATTCCATTCAAAGGTGTGCGTATTTCATGGCTCATTTTTGCCAAAAACTGCGACTTCGCCTGAGTTGCACTTTCAGCTCGTTCAACCGACATTAACAATCTTTCAGTTTCTTTAAACGCGTTTGTGTATCTCATCGTGAGAAGCAATGATTGAGAAAAAATAAATACAATATATCCAATATCCGAGCTAAAGAAAAAATAATAGCCAAGTAGACCTTGCTGATAAGCTACTTCGCTTATAATCGAAAGATATAGAAAAACACCACCAGCTAATAACAGTCTAGCGCCCGGTATTTTTTTCATAACCGCCATGATGAGTATGAAACTTACATAGATAGCGAAAATGACGGTGAAAAGTCTAAATATAGGAATGTACTGAGTAAAAACATTGACGGGAAAAACGGCAATTGTGAGTGAAAAACCGATACATAAAATAATATAGAAATTTAAAAACGATTTGGAATATAACCGCGGAAATAAGATTTGAATGAACATAGTAAGGACTAAGACACCTAAATAAAAGGTCAGATAATCCAGTTGAACCGCCAAACTCCAAGCCATATTCGGGAAGACGGATGATAGATAGAGTTCCCCCGTTAACAGTGACCGACCAGCCATCAAAAGACAAAAAATTGAAAACACAAGCGATGACTTCTCTTCCCTGCGCGATAAATAGAGACCTAAATAATATATGCCCATAATGAAAATACCACCGCATAAAAATAGGTTCATAGCGAGATTGCTTTCTCTTATTTTTGTTATCTGTTGCTCTAACCCCATTTCTATCGGATACCAAGCTCCCCCCTCTGTATGGTCGAAATTGGCAACTTGTAGGACTATCTCAAGTGAGTCAGTCTCAGAATAATAGCTTGTAGTTAGGGGGAAATATTGAGGTGTTATTTCTTCACGTGTTCTTGCAACCACGCCATTGGAAGCGATGAGATCGCCATTAACGAATAGATTGTATGAGGTCCCCATCCAGCTAGTTTTAAAACTCAGTTTTTTGTTACGTTCGTTTACAATGATCCGCAAGTAATAAGTGGCATAACCATCACCACCGAGTACCTCATCATTAACTTGATAGCCGTTCCAAGAACTCGGTAATTGGATAAATTTCTGTTCTTTGCCAGTATTTGAGGAGAGTAACTCGTTGGGCGCCAGCAATTGCTGCCAATAAAATTCCCATTCACCATTAAGCTTAACAACACCCTCTTTTTCAAAGTCCCAGTTCGAAAGGTCCAGCACTCCTTGGTCGGCGACAGGTGCTGTTTTAAGCTCGAATTTATCAGCGCAAGATGTTAGTAATAGATAGGCTAGTACAAAAAGTAGAGATTTATAGAGCACTTGTAAATAGGTATAATTTTGTTTCAAAGAAATAAAAAATTCTGTCATTTATAAATCCCCTACTCAAAAAAGATAACATTACTTAGAGTAGAGCCTATTGTCACGCCATTATGACTCCTAAATCGCTATTCGATAGCGATCGCCCTGCATTTCTCATCATTTCATTTAAAATCGTTCGAAAAATTGTCTGTTGAAGTTTAGGGGAAAACTTATCTAGTTTTTTAATTTCTTTTTAAATCTTAAGATTATTTTAAGGTTTCACGTTTATTCTTTGCTCCATAAGGTTAAAAAAGGTCTTAACGATGCAAGTAATAAATATAATTGGCCAACAGACTAATAACGTCAGCCGCAGTCCTGATTCGGGTAATTCAAAATACGCTTTTTCACTCGATGTTTTTCAAAAAAACGACGAGGGTCGTTTAGCCGCAGAACAGTTTATTAAAGACGGTTTTGCGTCCGCTTATGGGGCTGATATTGATATTACTATGCCTTATGTTTTAGCTATTAATAATGGCAAATTCAAAGCCGCTTTAGGGGTCAGATCAGCTACCGAAAACTTATTTATTGAGCAGTATCTAACCCAACCTATTGAATATTATGTGACGCAAAAGCATGCAATGGTCGCAAGAGAATATATTGCTGAAATCGGACATCTGTATAGCAATTCAAACAAGTTTACGATCCCACTTTTTCTCACCACCGCAGTTTCGTTATTTTGTAACGGCTATGAGCATATGGTATTCGCTGGAACTGATCGTGTCGTGAAACTAATTAGCAGAGCGGGTATTGATTGCCATTACATTGCCCAAGCTGACAAAAACAGATTGCAGGGCTCATCTGAGAAATGGGGTTCTTATTACGAAACTAATCCTCAAGTTGTATTTGTTTCTCTAGCTTCGGTGATAAGCGTCGTGAATAAGTCAGCGCACTTTAAGCAAATGTTTGACCAGCTCGAACGCAAAATTGCGCTTACCACCAGCAAACTCAAAAGGTAATTTAAATGAGTGAATTGATACAACAACTTTTAAATATCCCGCAAGGGCTTCAAAATAAAATTGCCATTGAAACGTCAGATACCAGTATTACTTATGCTGATTTGGCAGCGCGAGTGACAAACCTATCGCGGTGGTTAAAAAAGCAAGAAGCCGATTCTGTCGCTTTACATGCAGACAATTCCATTGATTGGATCGTTGTTGATTTAGCATGCCAAATGGCAGAGCTTATTTTCACTCCTGTTCCATTGTTTTTCACTCAAAACCAGTATGAGCAGTTGCTCGTATCGGTTAAACCAAATATTATTTTCAGCCAAGCTCGTATCAAGTTGGGAGAACTCAATGAGTGTGAACATGTGGCACTTAATACTTACAAGTTGGTTCAAAATAAAAGAATTGAAGCACCAAATGCTACAGCCAAAATCACCTATACTTCAGGCTCTACTGGCACACCAAAAGGCGTGTGTTTAAGCACCGAAAATCAAATGGCTGTAGCTAACGCCTTGGTCACCCGTATTGGTTTACAGAATCCTAGGCACTTATGCTTACTGCCCTTACCAACCCTACTTGAAAACATCGCGGGCGTTTATTCTCCACTGTTAGCTTCAGGCACTGTGGTTATAGCTAGCGACGCAGAACGTGGATTTGAGGGCAGTCGATTAATCAACCCAAGTGCATTACTTAGCTGTATCAGTAAAATCAAACCAAACAGCTTAATTTTAGTACCCGAATTACTTCAGGTATTAGTAATGGCGACCAAAAACAATTGGCAACCACCCTCTTCTCTTCAATTTATAGCGGTTGGTGGTAACCGAGTTTCAGCTTCATTGTTGGCAGATGCCCGAAGCCTTGGTTTACCTGTTTATCAAGGTTATGGGTTATCAGAATGCAGTTCTGTTGTATGTATCAATACTCCAAATAACGATGACTTGTTGAGTGCGGGAACGGTATTAGGCCACGTAAAGGCAGAAGTAATTGATAACGAGTTAGTCATAAGTGGTAATGCCTTTTTAGGTTATTTGGAGGATCGTAACTCTTGGTACTGTACGCAAGTTTTTACTGGAGATATGGCAAGTATTGAAAATAACAAAATTTTCATCAAAGGCCGTATCAAAAACACTATCATTAATTCTTTTGGGCGAAATATTTCTCCTGAGTGGATTGAATCTGAATTACAGGCAACTGGCTTATTTTTGCAGTCCGTTGTACTTGGCGATAGTAAACCATTTTGCATGGCTGTTTTGGTACCTATATCAGAGCACATTAGTGAAGCTATTATTAACAACGCGGTTAACAGAATTAACCGCAATTTACCCGATTATGCACAAATTAAGGTAAATCTAATCCTCACTCAAGCCATGAGTTTTGAAGACGGACTGTATACAGCCAACATGCGTCCGAAACGTGAACAAATCAATCAACATTACCAAGCAGAAATTGCGGCTATTTATGCCAATTTTTTAGTGGTCCAAGAAGGAATAAATACAATGAGCTTATATCAAAGACTGTTAAACGAGACGACTACTGAACGCGATTATTTGTTGTCATCGCCAATAATTAAACGCTGTTTCTCGGGCGATATTAAAACGGCCGACTATGTTGAATTTTTAAACCAAGCATATCACCACGTTAAGCATACGGTGCCTTTGTTAATGTCGGTCGGTGGCCGCTTACCTGAAAGTAAAGAATGGTTACGCGAAGCGGTAGCTGAATATATTGAAGAGGAATTAGGACATCAAGAATGGGTACTAAACGACATTGCAAACTGTGGTTACGACAAAGAAGAAGTGCGCGCTAGCCAGCCATCTATGGCAACAGAACTAATGGTTGCATACGCTTACGACATGGTTAATAGGGTTAACCCACTTGGATTTTTCGGTATGGTACACGTATTGGAAGGGACCAGTATTGCGATGGCCGATAATGCGGCTAGCAATATTAAAGATGCCTTAGGTTTACCCAAAAAAGCATTCAGCTATCTGGTATCTCACGGTTCTTTGGATATCGATCATGTAAAGTTTTTTGAAACCCTAATGAACAAAATCGATTGTCCACAAGAGCAAGACCTCATTATTCAGAGCGCCAAACGTTTTTATGTGTTGTACGGCAACATATTTAGAACCTTAGAAGTATCGGCTAGTAAAATGAAGGCAGCATAACGGTGGGACATATAAAGGGTAGCAAGACTTGTTTAGTCACTGGCGCGTCAGGTGGCATTGGTGGTGCTATTGCCAAGATGCTTTGCGCCAGTGGTTATAACGTATTTATCCAAGGACGCAATAAGGACAAACTTCAACAGCTGAAACTAGCCATGACCGGAAATTGTGAAGTTTTGCTAGGTGATTTAAATAAAACAGAGGATCGCGAGCGCATTCTTGACCTTGCTTTCGCAAATAATCGCATTGATTTGCTGGTGAATGCTGCCGGTATATCTAGTTTTACTGCCTTTGAGGAGACGACACCAGAGTTAATCAACGAATTGATGCAGACTAACTTGATAACACCCATGCTATTTACTCAGGAATTTCTTACAAAGTCTAAGTCGAGTGCAGAAGATCACCCACACCATGAGCAGTTGAATGTTATTCAGGTAGGTTCCGCTTTTGGTTACATTGGCTATCCTGGTTTTAGCACCTATTGTGCTTCTAAGTTTGGCTTGCGTGGATTCACTGAAGCTCTTGCTCGTGAATATAGTGATACTGGTATCAGTTTTAGATATTTTGCACCGCGTGCAACCAATACGAATATAAATGCGCTAAGTGTTGTCGACATGAATAAAGCGCTCGGTAACTCAGTAGATAGTGTTGATGAGGTCGCTAAAGCCTTCATGATATTTCTACACAGTAGAAAACGACAGCAGGTAATCGGTTGGCCTGAAAAGCTTTTTGTTCGAATAAACGGATTGATCCCCAAATTAGTCGACAACGCAATTCAGTCTAAACTTTCAATTATTAAACGTTATTTACAACCGTCTTCTTAATCAAGACCGTTGACATTACCTTACAGAGGATATTCCTATGATATTTATTAAATCAATCGCCAAAGTCGGCGTTATCGCCTTATTTACTGCGTCATCATTAGCTGCTATTGCTTTCTCTACTGCTGCTACAGAAAGCTTTAGTACGCAGTTACTTGACCTACAACAACAGTGGGCAAAAGTGAACTATCAACTTGTTGATGATGCCCAAAAAGATGGCTTCGATAACCTCATTAAACAAGCTCAAGAATTAGTTAAAACCAACCCAGATAATGCCAATAGTTTAGTATGGTTAGGTATCATTGAGTCGAGCTATGCGGGAGCCAAAGGAGGCTTAGGTGCTTTGTCTTTAGCTAAGGCTGCAAAAAAATCATTGGAAGAATCGATGAAAATTGACGATTCAGTGCTTAATGGCTCAGCTTATACTAGTTTAGGTACGCTTTATCACAAAGTGCCTGGCTGGCCAATTGCTTTTGGTGATGATGATACGGCCAAAGAGATGCTGGAACAAGGAATGGTAATTAACCCAAATGGTATTGATTCAAACTACTTCTATGCAGAGTTCTTATTTGATGAAAAAGAATACACGAGAGCCAAGGAGCACCTAACGCTAGCGTTGCAGGCGACTCAGCGTTTAGAAAGACCTTTAGCGGATGAATTTAGACGCATTGAAGTTAATAAATTAATGGCTAAAGTAGAAAAAAAAATCCATAAAAAATAACACGTTAAACAATTCAGCATTCACTTTTTATCCTGCACTCGGCCTTGCAAAGGTGGTTGAGTGTAGGTGTCGATTATACTTACACCCTCATTACACTAACTATACTTATGAGTTGCAGAGATTCTTTATCCGGTTAACATGCTAGTGAGGAAACGCTTATCATTTTGTGGAAGTGCATAATTTAAGCTCACGAATATTGTTAATAACGATCCGCTCGGAAAAGGAATAATTTATGCCCCACCAATACAAACTGTATGGCGCAGAACTCTCTTTGTACACAGGCAAAGTCCGTGCTTATTTGCGCTTTAAACAAATTCCTTTTGTTGAGATATTCTCGTCCCGCCGTATTTACCAAGATGTTATTGAACCGGAAACTGGCGTGCGCTTTATACCCGTCGTTGAGACCCCCGAAGGCGAATTCATTCAAGACACATCCGTCATTATGGATACACTAGAAGCCGCATTTCCTGACAGAGCTATCGTTCCTGAAACCCCTAAGCAGCGCTTAATATCGGCTATTTTTGAAATGTGGGGCGATGAATGGCTGCTCATCCCTGCAATGCATTATCGTTGGAACCATGATAATTTCCCCTTCATATATGAGGAGTTTGGTAAAATTGCATTGCCAAGCATGCCTGCTTTTATTAGACGATTTGTGGGCAAAAAATTGGGCGCAAAATTCAAAGGTTTTGTACCTATGTTGGGCATCACGCCACACAGTATTCCTGCCATTGAAGACTGGTATGAGAATGATGTTTTGCCATCACTCGATGCGCATTTTGCGAAGTATGACTACTTATTAGGATCGCGACCTAGTGTCGGTGACTTTGGCTTAATGGGCCCCCTTTATGCTCACTTATATCGTGACCCAGCACCGGGGAAAATAATGAAACGCATTGCACCGAATGTTGCAAAATGGGTTGAACGGATGAATCAAGACAACGTCGAATTAGGAAGTTGGTTAGCCGATGATGCCATTCCCGAGACTTTGCTTGCACTGTTAAAACGGCAGTTTCAAGAATTTTGGCCTGTGCAAATAGCAACGCTTTCCCGTAATCAAGAATGGATCAAGGCCAATCCAAAAACAAAAAAACTACCGCGAATGCTTGGTGAACACACATACCAAATAGGACACACCTGTGAAAAACGAATTATTCGAACATTCAGCCAATGGAAATTACAACGAGTGCTTGATGTTTACCAAGGGTTTAGCGACAACGAAAAAGCGACGCTGGACCCATTAATGAAAGAGCTTGGTGGTTACCAGATGATGCAAACAGAAATAGGCCAGCGAGTGGCACGTGAAAACAACTTACTTGTCGCTGCTACTTCGGATATCGATTAGGTAAAAGACACGAGTAGTTTGCATTAATTAATATTACTATACGTACCGCAGCGTTTGCGCCAGCCCGCTAGCCAGTTTTGCTCAACTTGCTTTTGTGGGGAGTTTTTTACACGCCTAGTGAGCATGGCATCGCATGCTTGAGCAAAGGCAAAGTGTTGGTTTTGTGTATCGAGTTGCATATTGAGTAATACTTGCAATAGACCCCACCCTTGGTTGTTGTATTTTTCGCTATCGGAAATACCCTCACCCTTAAAGTTAACGTAATCAATTAGTGAATACATGCCTAATTCAGTAGCGGCTAGAGCTTGAAATCGTGTGGAAACGACACTTTGACTTTCTGCGTTATCAACTTCAGCTAACATCAGCGGCAAAGAGCGGCGCATGCGTTGATGTATAAAAGCAACCTGATGTTCAAACGTAGAAGCTAATAAACTTCTTAGCTCTTGCATTTGTTTGCTATTTTACGCATCAGTAAAGTCTTGCTTAGTTTGCCATGGACAATGTTGCGTTTGCTGCAACCAAGTGGGAATAGCGACGTTTTGTGCCTGTAGATAGTGCAACAAGCTTGGAAACGTTTCGGTGAACGGGCTATCCGTATTTTTTGGAAACCAAATGAAGTGACCTAAGCCCAAACTCGCAAAAGCTTCACCATTGTTCCAAGCGATTAGATGCTCAGGATTGCT
>JAWUVZ010000093.1:0-21546 GCA_034112105.1 Glaciecola sp.
AAAGAATATGACGGAGTGCATCGCCTGAGCTTTCTAATAGACGAAAGTGGGGTTGTCAGTCACGTACTTGATAAATTTAAAACAAAAGAACATCATCAGGTTGTTCTAGATTCTTTGGCTTAACATTGCTAGCAATAAAAAAGAAGGTCATTGACCGTCTTTTTTATTCTACTATTTAATCTCGGTGTGTTCGGCCTCAAGTTCAACCTGAGTCGGTGACGACCAAGCAGTTATTACTGCTTTTACTAAAGTTGCTAGCGGAATCGCAAAGAATACGCCCCAAAAACCCCACATTCCACCAAATACTAATACCGCAATAATAATATACAAAGGATGCAGACTAACCGCCTCAGAGAACAGTACTGGCACAATAAGATTACCATCCAACGCTTGAATAATTGCATATACTAACATTAAATACCAAAATTCAGGAGTCACACCAAATTGAAATAGCGCAACAATAGCGACTGGTATTGTTACAACTGCGGCGCCTATATAAGGAATTAACACGGAAAATCCGACGAGCACCCCGAGCAACAAAGAGTAACGCAAATCCATAAATGCAAATGCCGCAGATGTTACTCCACCGACAATCAAAATTTCAATAACTTTACCTCTAATATAGTTTGCTATCTGCAAATTCATTTCCGCACCAACCTGGCTAATTAGTCGGCGTTCGTTAGGTAGAATCGTTGAAATACTATTAAGAAATAATTCTTTGTCCTTCAACATGAAAAAAACCATTAGCGGGACTAGTATCATATATATTAGTAAAGCAGCTATATTACCGATTGAACTCACGGAAATACTGATTACCTGCTGACCTATTCCAACCATTCGCTGATTTACACTTGCCATTGCATTTTTAATATAATCAACTTCAATCAGATCAGGATATTTACGCGGTAAGCTGGCGAGCCATTTTTGTGCTGAATCCCATATTAAGGGCAATTCTTGAACAAGATTAATGCTCTGTTTACTTATAATAGGCACTAAGCCAACTAACATTAAAATACTGATAAGAATAAATATAATGAGAGTAATAGAAGTAGCTAGTGTTCTATTTATACCGCGCCTATGCAAGTGCGTTACCGGCCAGTCCAATAAATAGGCTATAATAGCAGACACAATGACAGGTAATAAAATACCGCCCCACACAAGCAAAATAACGGCAGTGACGATTATTAACATCAATAACATCATTGCGTTAGGGTCTGAAAACTTGCGTTTATACCAACGATCAAAAACGCCAAACATACAGGGTATCTATCCTTCTTTTGATTTATTGCTCATTTGCAATTATGGTAAACCTAGTTTCAACTTAAAACCAGACAAAGTGAAACTATCTTGTGCAATTACGGTCTATCTATCGTACACAATACTTATCACACCAAGGGCAATTAAAACGACATATGAGTATGAATCTAAGAAAGAAAGTATTTGTCGCCTTCATTTGCTTTCTTATACCAACTATAGGCAACACGCAATCTATTGATGCCAACAAAAATAAATTACCCGAGATTGGAGTTGTCGCATCTGACACACTGACAATTGATAAAGAAGTATTGATTGGCAAGGCTATAATGCGTCAGTTAAGAGGTCAAGCGCCAATAATTCATGATCCGGTAATTAACGAATATATTCAGGGGTTGGGCAACAGATTGGTCATTGAAGCTGATAATGCGAAGTTCCCCTTCTCTTTTTTCATGATCAACAACTCTGCGATTAATGCGTTTGCATTTTTTGGCGGTCACATCGGCATTCATTCGGGACTAATAACCCAAGCTGGATCAGAGAGTGAACTGGCCTCAGTATTCGCTCATGAAGTTGCTCATGTAACACAACGACATCTCGCGCGCGCTAGTCAAGCACAAAAAAGAAGTGCTCCATTGCAAATAGCGACACTTATTGGTGGTATTTTACTTGCAATGGCTGATCCCGAAGCCGGTATCGCAGCTATTAGTGCCGGAAATGCAGGTGCTGCACAAAGCAGAATAAACTACACCAGAAGTATGGAACAAGAAGCAGACAATATTGGCATTACGATGCTGGCCAGAGCCGGCTTTGACCCCGCTGGAGCGCCAGCATTCTTTTCGAAATTAGCACAACAATCACGTGGACAAAGTAATCAATTAGAGTTTTTACGAACTCACCCCGTCCCAGAAAATCGCATTTCAGAAACCAGAGCTCGAGCAGCAACCTACGGAACTCGTAATGTACCCGAAAGCTTAAATTTTCACTTAGTTAAGTCAAGAATAATTGCGCGATACGAGGGGAATCCGTTGCGCAACATTAGTTATTTTAGTTATCAGGTAAAAGAAAATAAACATGTATTTCGTGAAGCCGCTTTGTACGGTTTGGCCTTATCTTATTTTGCGAGCGAACAATATGCGTCTGCATCACAAATTCTCACTGATCTGCTAATCGAAGACTCAGAAAATTTATTTTACCTAGATGTAATGACTGATGTATTGATTGCTCAAAATAAACCCAAAGCAGCGATAGAAATGTTGACACCACTATGGCGTTTTAAACCGCAAAATAAGGTCCTCGCTCTAAATTTAGCAAACGCAATGATAAAAGCGGAGCAATATCCGGAGGCAATACAAATATTGAGAGATGTATTACTTGTTCATCCTGAGCACTTTCTGTCTTATTCATTGCTGATTGACGCCTATATTGCGACAGGACAAAAAAGGCAGATGTACAAAGCTAGCGCAGAACGCTTTGGATTATTACTCGCCTATCCAAAGGCTATTGATGAGCTTCAGTTTGCATACAATGAAACCGGCATGGATTTTTTAGAGAAACAGAGAATAAAAGCAAGAATAGAGCAATTTCGAAATGAGATAGCAACATTAGAGCGGCTCTAGTTGCCGCTAATTGCCTCACTCAGACTCTGACTGTTTTGTTCACCTAACAATTGGCCGGCAAGTGTGCCATCGGGCCTAATTAGGTAAGTTGCAGGCAAATATTTGGGTGTTTCGAAGGGTAAAGCGGTTTCAATATTATTGATAAGCGGAAACTCAATATTATACTTTTCAGTTAGTAGAGCCAGCTCATGATCCTGCATTGCATCGTAACTTATACCGAACAGAACTCCAGTTTGTTTACCATCCGTTAATTTTTTGAACTCGTTAAGTTCAGGAATTTCTCTTAAGCAAGGAGCGCACCATTCAGCAAAATAGTTAATGATAATCCACTTACCTTGTAATTCTTTGAATTGGTAAGTTGAACCATCAAGTGTAGTAAAGTCGTACCTGTTATTTAGTTGATATGCAATACCAAGCGACAGAGAGATGATTCCAGCGACCAAATATAATAAAATTTTTTTCACTCTTCACTCCGTGTTTAATTCGAACCGGTTAAGGTAATATTGAGCCAATAAGACTGTTCTTTATGATATTTAGTATATAGTAATATGCTAAATATTAATTAAAAACTAAAAGAGATAATAATGATGGCTAATTACGTTTACTATCATAACCCTAGATGCAGTAAAAGTAGACAAGGATTAGCTTTCTTGACTGATAATGATATCGAAGTAGACATCATAGAGTACCTGAGGGGTCCCTTAAAGCCGGATGAAATTGCAGACCTTTTTGAAGCCTTGGGCTTTGATAACGCAATTGATATGGTTCGAATCAAGGAGCAAGAGTTTGCGGAGTCGGGACTGAGTAAAACATCCTCCAATAGCGAAATTATTGATGCCATAAACGCATATCCAAAGTTATTGGAACGCCCCATCCTTACTAATGGTAAGAGGGCGTCTATCGGTCGCCCTTTAGAGAACATAAAGAGATTAGTTGGGCTTTAAATCAAGTTAAATAAGGTAAAAGTAAACGATGAACAACGCATTATGCCAAGTACTCGTGTTGTATTACAGCAAACACGGACTGACAAAAAAGTTAGCTGAAGCGATAGTAAAAGGCGTTGAATTTGAAGGTGTAGAGGCCTTATTAAGAACCGTACCCGATGTAAGCAATAATATTGATGGCAGAGCACCTGCGGTTCCCACAAGTGGGGCTCCCTACGTTACGCTAGAGGAATTGGCTAGTTGCGATGGATTGGCGCTGGGCAGTCCAACTCACTTTGGCAATATGTCCGGCGCAATGAAATTCTTTTGGGATAGCACTTCCAGCTTGTGGTTAAAAGGAAGCTTGATTAATAAGCCTGCCTGCACGTTTACGTCTAGTTCAAGTTTGCATGGCGGTCAAGAGACAACACTAATTAGTATGATGATGCCCTTAATCCACCATGGCATGGTTTATATCGGTGTTCCTTACTCCGTTGCCGAGTTGCATAAAACGACTTCAGGTGGAACGCCTTATGGAGCCTCAGCAGTTGCTTTACCAAACAAACAAAAACTAAGTCATGAAGAGCAAGAAATAGCTATTTCCCAAGGAAAGCGCCTTGCCGTCATGGCCAAAAAGCTAAAAAATAAGTCAGGAAGCTAAGATGAGCGAAACTAAAACAAATACCCCAATGTCAGGCCGTGTTAAAAAACTGAGATACCTCGCTTTGTACTCCCATTTAGGTTTATTAGGTTGGATGATTGCCTGGTATTTTTTTCTGCCAATGACCGCGGATTACTCTACTACGTTTAAAATCCTCATCTACATTATACCGTTATTGTTGCCATTGCCGGGCATTGTGCAAGGAAAGCCCTACACTCACGCTTGGGCTAGTTTTATTGTATTGTTTTATTTTTTACATTCAATTACCGTTATGTATGCTGAACCCAGTCAAATACTCTATGCGAGTATCGAGTTGATCCTCGCCATTGGTATGTTTGCCGGATGCAGCAGCTTTGCTCGATTACGTGGACAAGAGTTAGGAGTTGGTTTACCAAAATTGAAATCCGTAATGGATGAAGAAAAGAAACTGTATGAGGGCAAATCTGATGAGTAAACAGTATGTTGTTACTAAAAGTAAATTTACTTTGGCCACCGTTCTTTGTTGTTCGTTTTATTTGACGGCATGCACCGGTTCGTCTAATGACGGTCAAGTGAGCGGACGTGGGGACTTACCACCGCCATTTATAACTGAAAGTGTCGGTTCTATCGAGCCGCTCGCTGTGTTTGAAAATATAGAACTTTATGGCGATAGCGAATTTATCACTAATGGTTCATATGGCTTTGCTCTTACCACTAACGATAGTAGTCAGATAACGGCAGTTAACTGGCAACAACTAAGCGGTCCCGAATTAACGTTCCTGGCAAGTAATTCTCAAACTATCGGTTTCGATGCGCTAGAATTTGGTGATTATGTTTTACAGGCGGATGTCACTACTAATGATGCAACACGACAAATTACGTATGATTTTTCAGTACAACAAAGTCAGGCAGCAGTCGCTAACTTAAGGCTCGATCATACGGTCACAGAAAGAGCTAAAGTGTCACTTCGCGTTGATTCACTCAATAACGATATAAGCACCGCAACGGTTGTATGGAAGCAGGTAGCCGGTCCCGCGGTTTTAGATTTTCAAAGTCAAGAAAATAGAGCTTTTTTTAGCGCCCCCGCAGTCGATGGCGATCAGATTGTTCAATTTGAAACTTCAGTTACGTTTTCAGATGGAAGTAGCGCAATTGATACCAGTATCGTAACTATTAACGACACACAAATAATTGACGATGCCTATTTTCCAAATAATAATATTATTGCGAGTGAGGACGTGTTCTCCTTTAACAAAGACTCGCCGTTCAAAAGTGCTCTTGAGTCTTGCATTTACACGAATACGCTAAATCGGACTTGTACGTTTGATACCCTACCAATTATTGGCCAAGAGTGGTTTAACCCTACCATTGACAATATCCTTGACCGAACCTTAGTTTCACACGATTGGATGGGGCAACGTTTTAGACAATACCTCTTTCAATCTGCAGCGGGTCCAGACATGCTAAGGCTGTTGCGAGGAGTTACCGCGGTGGTCATCTCTTATGATGTCCGTCCATCATTTTATTGGGCTGCCACGGGAGCTATTTACTTAGACGCTAGCAACTTTTGGGTTACACCAGAAGAAAGAGATACGCTGAATGAGGTACCTGATTTTAGAAGTGGATTTGGTGGCGATTTACGTTTTAGAGTGCTGTGGCGTTACGTTAAAGACAATGCACCTTACATGCCCGGGCAAAATTTCTCTTCTGCTGCGAGAGAAATGAGAACATTTGATGTGTTAGAAGCAGATATATCCTGGTTGATGTACCATGAATTAGGTCATGCCAATGATTTTTTCCCTTCCGATGTTTGGGCTGGCTTATCAAGCACTGACGACCCGCTCAGTTTCTTCAGAAACAATGGCACAAATTCAGATATAATGATTAACAATTTCCCGTTAAACTCCTCTCAACTGAAGGGGTTAGCGCAAGTTAGCTTTTCAGGTGAGACCGCGAATACCACTCAAAGGAGCTACGTTGCCAGCGATATAGAGTCGTTCTTCACTCCCGATATCGCCTCATCTTATTATTCATACTTAAATGAGAGAGAAGACTTTGCTACATTATTTGAACGTTTCATGATGCAGCATCGTTTAGGGGCTTCTGCCGATATTGGTATAGTTAACACTCAGAACAATCCTGATTTTTTAGTAACGTGGGGGCAAAGAGACCGTTTCAATCACTCGAGTATTCAAGCAAGAACTAGATTTACTGTCGCTAACATCCTGCCTGAACTCGGCAACATCGGGGCATTGCAAGCTGAACTGCCTGACCCCATTCAGTTACGACAAAACGTGAGTTGGTTTAGTAACATCGATTTGCGTGAAAACGCAGAAAGCCAGAACTCGATTCAAATACCCTATCGATTCGAAAGAACGTTTGGGATTGATGAAATGAACTTACATATCGGAAGACCAGCGTTACCAAATTAGGCCTAACTACAAGTCAAGAGCTTGCTTAATGAAGGGAATTGTAAGCTTGCGCTTTGCTTGTAAAGATTTTTTATCGAGTTCATCAACAATTAGCATGAGGTTGCTTAGTTCTCTATCAACCCGAGTTAACAAAAACTTTATGCAGTCTTCGCTTGCTTCTAGACCTCTGTGCTCTATCCGAAATTGAATAATATGGCACAACGATTCATCTGAACGTGATGCAAGCTGAAAAACAGCACCCCAGGTAAGCCTTGAAACTAAATCAGGTAATTGAAAGCCGACAACTAACGGAGACGCTTGCGCGGATATAATAATTCTAGGCTTATGATTTCGCTCCAAAACTTGGTTAATTAGGTCAAATATGGTTGTTTCCCACAACTGATTCCCCGCAATTTCATGTAAATTATCAATACAGATCACATCATAGTCGGCAATATCACTAACAACTTCGGTGGGCATTTCTTTCAATTCAAGCATATTAAGATAGACGGTTTGTAGCCCATTCAAATTAGCTTGGTGGCAACAAGCAAATAACAAGTGAGACTTACCCACTCCAGAGGAACCAAACAGATAACACAGCGATTTCTTATTTTCTTTATCCCGATGACAAAACGTCTTCATGTAAGAAGCTGCAAATTCATTATCAGCTTCAAAAAAAGAATCGAACGTTTCATCATCCGCCAGTGAGACCGGTAAACTTAATTGCAACGCTAATTACCTCGCCATTCATAATCAATAACAACGGTAGAATCTGAGCGCTGATAGTCTGGCTCTTTAAGGTATTGTTCAAGTTTTAAAATTGTTTTTAAGCGCTGCACAGAGACATTGGATGCTAATGTAAAACTCGCCACATCTTTCGACTGCGCGCTTAAGTCAACGTTTTGAGTTACCGCTAGTGATGACAAGATCTCTAATACTTTCCTGTATTTAGCGAGCGTGTCTACATTAGCAACATTCAAGATAACCGAATAAATCTGACCCGTTTCGCTAGTCTCGACAGAATATAAAGTTGCTAAGTACGTAGCGTACTCGTTTACAAATTGGGCAATCAAAGTGGCGATGTTATCTCCCACTATTTGATTTGTTTCAATAGTTTGGCCGTTCGTTATAAAATAGGAAAGTTGCAACCTCTCACCAGCACTAAAATCATCGAAAATAATGCCAACTCTCGCACCGGTCACATAATTGGTTCCATAGCGCATTGACTTATTAAAGATGGATGAAGAGAACAGCCCCCAAACGTCAAGCGCCGTGATATTCATTGAATCAGTTAAGTCACCAATTGGCATGATTAACTCAACTCCCCTGTCATAGGTCACTTGGTCTATGGTTTCTAAGTAGTTACTGCTGCTGGATTGAGTGACAAGTGATTTCTTTTTGCTAACATCATCTTCAATGACTAGCCAGAGTAACCCTGATGGTCTTCGTTTTCCCCAAACATTAAGATTTTCCGTTCGTAATAAATCAACAATCTTTTGCTCATTGAATTCGGCTTGATATAACAGTTTATCACCGTCTTGAATAAAAGTGCTTGCGACCAAATATTGTTCAAAATTTGTTGCCGAACGCTTTACTTGAAGATTTTCGAGTACAGCAACGTCACCACTTAACTTTACGACAACCTGCTGAAATGCTCGTTTACCCGCTTTCTTTTGGGTGAAATTTGACTGATCAGTGACAATGATTTGCCCTTCATTCAAGTGTTCAATGGGCGCACTGTGGACGTGCATCGAAATAACCGAGCACAAAGTAAGCAAGAAGATGGAAAGCAATTTTTTCAAAACTAGTAAATCCTTATGACGTTCTTATCCCATTGTCAGATATTTTGCGCTTTTTTGCATCCGATATTTATTCTTAGTCGTTTTTTGATACCTTTTCAGTCATTGAACTGTTAAAATTCTCGATTCAAAATTTTCAGAGGAAAGCGCGTGACTGAGCAAACTAAATCCCTAAGCTATAAAGATGCCGGTGTAGATATTGATGCAGGGAATCAATTGGTTGAAAGAATCAAATCTGTAAGCAAAAAAACACACCGTCCAGAAGTAAAAGGCGGTTTAGGTGGTTTTGGCGCTTTATGCTCAATCCCAACAAAATATAAGCATCCTCTGTTAGTTTCAGGCACCGATGGTGTCGGGACTAAATTACGTCTAGCAATGGATCAAAATAAACATGATGGAATTGGTATTGACCTAGTTGCGATGTGTGTAAATGATCTTATTGTTCAAGGCGCGGAGCCTCTGTGTTTCTTAGATTACTATGCAACGGGTAAATTAGATATTGATACCGCCGCGACGGTCGTTACTGGCATCGGAGAAGGTTGCCAATTAGCTGGCTGCGCATTGATTGGTGGTGAAACTGCAGAAATGCCTGGAATGTATGACGGTGAAGATTACGACGTGGCTGGATTTTGTGTGGGCGTGGTTGAAGCAGAAAAAGTTATTGATGGTTCTAAAGTTGCCCCAGGAAATATATTAATCGCGTTGGCCTCCTCAGGACCTCACTCTAATGGCTATTCATTAATACGTAAAATTATTGAAGTTAGTGAAATTGATTTAAAGAGTGATTTAGATGGCAAGACGGTGAGCGAACATTTGCTTGAGCCAACACGAATTTACGTGAAGTCGGTTTTGGCTATTTTAGAAGCATATAATGTTAACGCAATATCGCACATAACCGGTGGTGGATTTTGGGAAAACATACCCAGAGTACTTCCCTCAGATATGCAGGCAGTGGTTGATGGCAAAAGTTGGCAATGGCCTGGCATCTTCACTCTTTTACAGCAGAAAGGAAACGTCACAACTCACGAAATGTATCGTACATTTAACTGTGGTGTCGGCATGATACTAGCGGTTGAATCCCAAGATGCTGCAAACATAACAAAAGCCTTCAAAGATTTAGGCGAAGACGCGTGGGTTATTGGGGAGATTGCAGCACTTGGAGAAGGTCAAGAACAAGTGGTAATTAACTTATAATGGCTAGCATTAAAAAGCGTATCGTTATCGTAGTATCTGGCAGTGGTTCAAATGCGCAGGCAATCATCGATGCTTGTGCGAAAGAAACGGTTAATGGTTCAGTTGTAAAATTAATATCAAATGTACCAAACGCTGAAGCACTTGATAGAGCGGCAAAGTCAAACATACCATCGACGTGTGTTGACCATAAAACATTTCTCAATAGAGATTCTTTTGATGTAGCATTAGCACAAGAAATTGACGAAGCACAACCAGATGTTATTGTACTTGCTGGATTTATGCGCATCCTCAGTGACGAGTTTGTTGCAAAATATTTGGGCAAATTATTGAACATCCATCCATCTTTGTTGCCCAAATATACAGGGTTGAGAACGTACCAACGTGCAATGGACAACAAGGACCGCGAGCATGGGACATCTGTGCACTTCGTCACCCCCGAACTAGATGGCGGTCCCGTTATTCTGCAGGCTAAAGTTCCGGTGTTCGAAGATGACACTGTTGACGAACTCGCTGCACGTGTAAAAGTACAAGAGCATAAAATTTACCCGCTAGTGGTAAATTGGTTGTGTAACGAAACAATAGCGCTAATCGATATGAAAGCGTTTTTTGATGGGCAGGAACTACCGGAGTGTGGATATGCGAGTGACTAAGTTGTTGAAGGTAATTAGCGTTATTTTGTTTGCACTAGCTTGCAATGTTAGTTTAGCAAAAAATACAAGTGAATTGCCTTCTCCCTTTGTCGCTCATTATGACGCCTTTCGTCATGACAGGAATATAGGCACTGCTGAACTCAGTTTAAAATCAATAAGCGGTGAACTATATGAACTCAAATACTCCTCTAAAGTATCTCGTTTCTTTCTTTCTGATAAACGATACGAAACAACCGTTTTTTCTTTTATCGATGGCAACATTACACCAATTACCTACGATTTTAAACGTAAAGGGACCGGTCCAAATAAGTCGCTAAACGCCAAGTTCGACGCTAAGTCTCAAACAATTATTCTTAGCGATAAAGACAATCTTAAGTGGGAAGGCGAATTTGACAACCAATTATTTCGGATCGATATATCAAGGCAATTAGCTCAAAACAGAACGCAGTTCGAATATAAATTTCTTAATTACCGCGGCCAAAAGCGCGACTATAAAATTGAAGTCGTTGAGAAAGAAACGTTAACACTCCCCTACGGCATTATAGAAGCGATAAAAGTAAGAGTAAACCGCGATAGTAGTAAAAGACAAACCTATGCCTGGTTTGCTCCTTCCCTTGATTATGTCCTAGTCCGCCTTCAGCAATTTAAAGATGATGAAGAGCAAGGTGATATTCGTTTAAATACATACCAAAAATTTTAGTTACTTTTTTCTGTACGCGACGTAAGTATAATTGAGTACATCCGTCCTCATTTGAGGTAAATGACTTGATCTTTGACTAATCAAGTAATAACGTTAGGAATCTGGTCAGACCTGAAGGAGCAAGCATGAACGAATTAATTTGGTTATTTATAGTATTAGGTGTTTATGGCATTACAGCCTATAAACAAACATCTTCACAAACAACACTTATTGCGATTAGCGTTGCTATGGTAATCGGCACCGCTGCAGGCGCCATTGGAATTATTGGCTGGGTTACGTTTGCCATAGTGATTATTCCCCTCGCCTATTCACCGTTTCGCAAAGATTACATTACAACAAAATTACTCGCTTTTTATAAAAGTGTTATGCCTGAAATGTCCACAACCGAACAAGAAGCAATTGATGCTGGCACTGTGTGGTGGGACGGCGACATCTTTAGTGGTAAACCAGATTGGCAGAAATTTCATGCCATCTCACAACCAAGACTCTCGGCGCAAGAGCAAGCATTTATAGACGGTCCATGTGAAGTGGTCAGTCGGATGGCAGATGAGTGGCAGATCAACCATGTTGACGCAGATATGTCAGATGAAATTTGGCAGTATCTAAAAGATAATAAGTTTTTCGCTATGATTATTAAGAAAGAATATGGTGGCTTAGCTTTTTCAGCTTATGCGCAGTCAAGAGTTTTGCAAAAATTAGCGGGTGTTAGCGCAGTATTATCGAGCACCGTGGGTGTACCAAACTCTCTTGGCCCCGGTGAATTACTGCAGCATTATGGCACCAAAGAACAACAAGATTATTATTTACCTCGCTTAGCCGTTGGTGACGAAATTCCGTGTTTTGCACTAACTGGCCCGGAGGCTGGCTCCGATGCCGGTTCGATCCCGGATTATGGCATCGTTTGCAAAGGTGAGTTTGAAGGTAAGGAAGTGTTAGGTATGCGGCTCACTTTCTCAAAGCGTTATATAACACTGGCACCAGTCGCTACGGTTATTGGTCTAGCTTTTAAACTGCAAGATCCAGATGGATTGCTCGGTGGCATCAAAGAGTTAGGTATCACTTGTGCATTAATCCCCAGAGACACAATAGGCTTGGATTGCGGCCGTCGTCATTTTCCGTTGAATGTACCGTTTCATAATGGCCCGGTTCGCGGAGAAAATATTTTTGTCCCGCTTAGTTTCATCATTGGTGGACAAAACATGGCGGGTAAAGGTTGGCGCATGCTAATGGAATGTTTATCAGTCGGACGTTGCATTACATTACCATCATCGGCCGCTGGCGGCGCAAAATCACTTGCTTTAGCCACCGGAGCTTATTCTCGAATTCGTCGCCAATTTCGCATGCCTATAGGGCAAATGGAAGGTGTTGAAGAAATGTTAGGTCGTATTGGTGGAAATGCTTATCTGATGGATGCCGTTACTTCCTTATCAACCGCTGGTGTAGATTTAGGACATAAGCCATCAGTTATTTCTGCGATTTGTAAATACCACTTAACCGAGAGAATGCGTCAAATCGTGAACGACTCAATGGACGTCCATGGCGGTAAAGGTATCTGTTTGGGTCCAAACAACTACCTCGGTAGAGCATATCAAGGTGTGCCAATATCTATAACGGTTGAAGGTGCGAATATCCTTACTAGAAATATGATGATTTTTGGTCAGGGCGCAATGCGCTGCCACCCTTATGTGCTAAAAGAAATTTATGCCTCGCAAATGGAAGATCCTAAAGAACAGTTGGAAGCGTTTGACGACGCTGTGTTCGGTCATATTCGTTTTGCTGTTAGCAACACATTCCGTTCAATTTGGTTTAGTTTAACCGGTGGACGTTTTAGCTCGGCACCATTTAGAGACGAAACCGCAAAATACTACAGAAGCATGCAAGGCTATAGTGCAAACTTAGCCTTATTAACTGATGTGTCAATGGGCGTTTTAGGCGGTTCGCTGAAAAGAAGAGAACGTTTATCGGCTCGTCTTGGTGACATTTTAAGCTACTTGTATCTTGGTTCAGCTGTAATGAAGCGCTTTGACGAACAAGGTCGTAATCATGACGATCTTCCTTTCGTGCATTGGGCAATGCAAGATTGTTTATCCAAGCTAGAAGAAGCCCTTGATAACTTCTTGAAAAACTTCCCTAACCCAATTGTTAGTGCTTCAATGCGCTTATTGGTTCTGCCATTTGGAAAGCGTTATAGCGCTCCTTCAGATGTCCTTGAGCACAAAATCGCACACATTCTCCAGCATCCGAATGCAACCAGAGACAGACTAGGCCATGGTCAATACCTAACTCAGGAAGACGGTAACTTACTGGGTGATTTAGAAAAAACATTAATTAACATCGTTAAATGCGAGCCTATATTTGATAAAATATGTAAAAAGTTAGGCGAAAAATTACCGATGACCAATCTTGATAGTCTTGCCGAGCGAGCGTTGAAAGAGGGTATTATTGACGACAAAGAAGCAGATTTGATGAAAGAAGCTGAAGCTGGGAGATTGAGGGCAATTAATGTCGATGATTTCGACAACCAAGAATTATTGATGTCGACAAGCAAGAAAGTGAAAAAGCCTGCGTCTAAAAGCAAGACAGCTAAGCCAGCAGAAACGGTTTAATTAGCTGATTAGTTTTATAAAGGATTTCAGAGTATCTGAGGTCCTTTTTTTATGCTTTTAAAAACTGTTGATTGTAACCATTTAATTGAATTTGCCTTATCTGTTTTAGAGTCAAACTAACTGTATTACTAGCAATACAATATTCGTGTTTAATATCTATATCCGATATGCCAGGGTCATCCGTATTTAAACTAACTGATAATCCGCATTCCAAAAATGTTCTTATTGGGTGGTTTTTGATGTCAATCCATGTACCTGTTTGATAGTTGGATGTTAAACAACTCTCAATACCAATGTCGTGTTTAAGCATAAAATCGATTAATTTTCGATCTTGCGCTACTGCAACACCATGACCTATTCTTTGCGCACCTAGTAAATTGATGGCATCCCATACGCTTTCAGGTCCTGCAGCTTCACCCGCATGCACGGTAACTTGTAAACCTGCATTTCTTGCTAGTTTAAAGTGCTCGACAAACATATGGGCTGGATAGTTAACCTCGTCTCCCGCTAAATCAAGTGCAATAATATGATCTGAATATGCCAAAATGGAAGCGAGCTCACGGTGGCAAGCTTCGATGCCAAAAGTTCGACTAAGGATACCAATTAACTGATATTGTGTCTTATGAGCCGCATTACCCGCTTTAACACCCTCAACAACCGCGTCGACAACCGCATGCAGCGGTAGATTGAATGCTTTAGCCATAAAGAAAGGTGAAAACCGCAATTCGGCATAATCGACACCTTCCCTTTTTGCCATAACCACATTTTCATAAGCTACTTCATAACAAGCTTCGGGAGTCGCTAAAACAGATACGCCATAATCTAGCTTTTGTAAAAAGGAGAGCAAGTCGCTGGTTTTATCCTGAATAACCACATGTTTAGCTAATTCAGATTCGGAATTGGCGGGTAACTCAATAGAGTACTCATGGGCTAGTTGCCAAATAAGTTTAGGAGGGATATTGCCATCTAGGTGACGATGCAAATCGACTAAAGGTAAGTTTTTATCGTACACCTCTAACTCTTAATTAATACGTTATTAAAAAATATTGATGATACAGACCAAATTAATCAAATTGTAGTTTGTCTACCGCCAGAACTATCTGTGTTCTTGTTTTTACATTTAACTTCTTAAAAATAACGCCTATATGCGCTTTAACTGTTGCTTCGGTTACGTAAAGCTTACTTGCAATTTGCTTGTTCATTAAACCATTCTTTACTAATTTCAACACTTGGAACTGTTTTGGCGTCAGTTCTTTTAATTTGACTGCAATGTCTTTGGCGTCGTCATCAATCTCTAAGATTGCAGCTTCCATTCCATCGGGTAACCATTGTTTGCCATCTAAAATGGCTAGTAACGCATCTTTTATCATCGGCGTTGCAGTCGTTTTTGGAATAAAACCATCGGCACCAAACGCCATCACCTGAGAAACTGTTTGCACAGAGTCACTAGCAGAAAGCACAACAATAGGAATATCTGGAAATACTTCTTTTACGCGAAGCAATCCATAAAAATTATCGCACCCAGGCATATTCAGGTCTAAAATTATAATGGACACTTTTCGGTTTTTACGTAAAACATCGATAGTCGTATCCAGAGACTCTGACTCTAAAAATGTCACATCAGTGAAACAACTTGATAATGCGCCTTTCAAGGCTTCCCGAAACAGGGGGTGGTCATCAGCAATCAAAAACTTGTGCATCTACAGACTCAACTTATTCATTTACTTAATTAGGGCTATTAATTAATAGCCCACTTTTATATACTTCTTTGCTTAACGGCATGTACTTTATACTAAGGTAACATATCCTGTCTATGTAGTATGGTTCATTTAAGTAATAATTTTACATAAAAGTCTTGAATATAAATGTCAGAATACGAAAGAAAACTACCATCCGATAGTATCTATCAGAAACAGCAAAATAAAATAGATGATTTTAGCTTCAATGCACAAGTAGTCGATGTTTTTCCAGATATGATTGAAAGATCAATACCTGGCTATTCCAACATTATAGAAGGCGTTGGCAGATTAGCGGCTAAATTTACTGTTGCTAAGTCCAATGTCTATGATTTAGGCTGCTCGCTTGGAGCCGTTAGCTTATCAATTGCAAAGCATAATCGACAGCATGATATGCAAATTATTGGCATTGATAACAGCCCTGCAATGGTTGAACGTTGCCAACGTCATACTGATTCATATACCTACGCCACCAAGATCACGATTAAAGAAGCTGATATAGTCGACTTCGACATAAAGAATGCGTCAGTCATTGTGATGAACTTTACGCTTCAATTTATTGAACCTAAACTCAGAAATAATTTAATGCAAAAGTTATTTGATGCACTTCTTCCCGGCGGCATTCTCATTTTATCAGAAAAAATAAAGTTGGGTAACAAAGTAATGGATTCTGCCATTATCGATTTACACCATGATTTTAAAAGGGAAAATGGGTACAGTAACCTAGAGATAAGTCAGAAACGCACCGCACTTGAAAATGTGATGATCCTTGATGAATATTCGCTGCACGAACAAAGACTATTAAAAACAGGCTTTGATGCAGTTAATATTTGGTATCAACAGTTTAACTTCGTTTCATTTTTTGCCATTAAGGGACAGTAATATGAATTGGAAATCTGCTTTGTATTCCGATTTAGTCGGTACCAATTTAGAGACCTGGCTTGCGACTCTGATTCCTCAAATCGATCGCTGGGAAACGCATGCAAATCATGGCGATACCAAAAAGTGGCAAAAACAACTACAACAACTTCCTGACATTACGCCTGATGACATTGATTTAAAGACACAAGTTTCTTTTACGCAAGACGGTAGTCTTGGAAACGGCCAGTTAGCCCATCTCGAATCAGTATTAAAGCAATTTATGCCTTGGCGAAAAGGTCCATTTCATCTGTTCGGTATCGACATTGACACTGAGTGGCAGTCGGATTGGAAATGGGACCGAGTATTACCTCACATTGCACCATTAGCGAACAAAAAGGTGCTCGATGTAGGGTGTGGTAGCGGATATCACTTATTCAGAATGTTAGGTGAAGATGCTACGTTAGTTATCGGCATTGACCCGACCGAGCTGTTTTTCTATCAGTTTCAGATTTTCAAAAAGTACTTACCTGAGCATAGCATTCATTATATACCCCAAGGCATCGAAGACATGCCTGAGTTAAATGCGTTTGACACCGTTTTTTCTATGGGTGTGTTATACCACCGTCGTGATCCTATCGAATTTTTATATCAGTTGAAGAATCAGTTAGCTAGTGGTGGTCAACTGGTTCTTGAAACTATCGTTATCGACGGTGATCAGACGTCGGTGCTAATGCCGGGCGAACGCTATGCACAAATGCGCAACGTCTGGTTTTTACCAAGCTGTGAGGCTCTGATGCAATGGCTTTCAAGAGTCGGCTTTGTAAATATTAAAAAGGTCGATGAAAACATAACAGGAATCGATGAACAAAGAGCAACCCAGTGGATGACAAATCACTCTTTGGCCGACTTTTTAGACCCCAATGACCCCACTCTCACAATTGAAGGTTACCCAGCTCCCAAGCGAGCCGTTTTTGTTGCTACAAAAAAATAGCGATAAGTAAGGTAGAAATCATCTTTATTGAATTGCCGCACTCCTTGGTTGGCATAATCTTTGAATAGTGTTTGAGTACATTAGCACTCATTTACCTCCTGTATACTGGCATAATCTGGCTATCACGATGATGTTTGACTGGGGTTCTTAATGTTTAGTTTAACTGCGATGCACTTTACTCATTGCTATATAGGGCTTTAATGCAAGAACTAACGACATTGATTGAACAATACATTACTGAAGAGAAGCTCCCCAAAGCCTATCTTGATTTTGCACTAAAGTGGTTCAAGCCATTGTGTGATTCGATTCAATTGCACCATAATAAATCAAACACGTCAGAGGCAAGCTCTAATCGTCCGTATTTTATCGGCGTCAACGGTTGCCAAGGGTCTGGTAAGTCGACGTTGAGTGGCTTAATGTGTCATTTGTTTAATACGTATTATGATAAAAAATCAATCGTTCTGTCACTTGACGACTTTTATTATACGAAAGCACAACGCATGAAATTGGCCCAAACAGTGCACCCGTTATTGGCCACGAGAGGAGTGCCGGGAACGCATGATACTCAAATGATGTCTAAGGTTATTCAATCGTTAGCGTTAAATAGACCTGTAGATATTCCCATTTTTGACAAGTCAGTCGACGACCGTGCCCCCGTTAGTAAATGGCAAAAAATAGTATCACCCGTTGATATAGTTATCATTGAAGGTTGGTGCTGGGGAACGCAAGCGCAAGAAGAGAAATCATTGGAAACGGCAGTCAATGAACTGGAACAAAAACACGATTTCGATGGTACTTGGCGCCGCTATGTTAATTCGACTCTTAAGAATACTTATACCCCGCTGTATGCACATATGAATACTTGGGTGTTTTTGCAAGCACCTAGTTTTGATGCGGTGTATGCATGGCGTTTGCAACAGGAAGAAAATTTAAAACAACGTGTTGGTAACGCATCCAATATCATGAGTGATGAAGATATTCTTATATTTATTCAATATTATCAGAGGTTAACCCAACACACTTTATGTACACAGGGTAATCATGCTGATTTTATATTCGAATTAGATCACACAAGAAACATCACTAAAAGTAGACGTAATGCCAAGTGAATTAATTAGTAAATACAACCGACAAGTCCTTATTTTTACCGATCTGGACGGCACACTTTTAGATCACTATAGCTATGAGCATGAAGATGCCATGGTTTGTATGGAAAGGCTCTTAGGGCACGACATTCCAATTATTCCAAATACCAGTAAAACGTTTGCTGAAGTGTTGCAATTACGTGAAAGACTGGCACTAAGTGGTCCTTTCATTGTAGAAAATGGGGCTGCTATTTTCATCAATAAAGATTTTCTACCAGAGAAGCCTAAAGGTTCAGTTTGGCAGGATGGTTTTTGGGTCAAATCATTTAGTTCAAGACGAAATTATTGGTTAGGGGTCATCCAAAAAGTCTCACCTGAGCATGGTCATCTTTTTGAATCATTTGCGAATATGTCAATTGAACGAATCGCAGAGTTAACCGGACTGACGATGGAAGATGCCTTGCTCTCATCACAACGTCAATTTGGCGAACCCTTGTTGTGGAAAGGAAGTGATGAGCAATTGCGAAGCTTTATTATCATTTTACGTCGTTTAGGGGCGCATCCCGTTAGCGGTGGCAGATTTTTACATATTGGTGGTAATTGCAGTAAAGGTGTTGCCCTAACTTGGTTGCTGAAGGAATATCAGCGTCAACATAAGGGAGTAACGATAAGCACCATTGCTTTGGGTGATGGAAAAAACGACGTTTCAATGTTGGAAGTTGCAGATACGGCGGTGCGGATAGCTTCTCCCGTGCATGAGCCTCCCAAGTTAGAAAGAAAACTAAAATTATATACTAGCAATAAAATGGGTCCAAAAGGTTGGACCGAAGTACTTAATCAGCTTATTCCTGAATCGGTATTTTTGACTCCAACCCAGCAACCTAATAAAACAATTTAAGGAGCTACATGTGGCTGATTTTTATCAAAATGGTATTGTAACTACGTTACACAACTTAGAAGACCGTTCAATTGAAGATTTAGAGGCTGAGTTAAGTGAGTTCTCTAAGAAACGCCCATTAGGCCTAATTCTTCCTTCATTATTTTCTGAGTTAGAAGGAACCGCACTTCCAGCAACTATTGAACACATCAAAAAGGTGCCATACCTTTCTGAAATAGTAATTGGGCTTGATCGTGCTAACTTGGATGAATACAAACATGCACTCAAATTTTTCTCGACCCTCCCTCAACATCATCGAATCTTATGGAATGATGGTCCACGACTAAAGGCACTCGATGCAGAATTACAAGCACTCGGTTTGGCGCCAAAGGAGTTAGGAAAAGGTAGAAATGTTTGGTATTGCATGGGCTATATACTGGCCTCAGGCAAAGTTGAAAGTGTGGCATTGCATGATTGTGATATTTTAACATATGAACGCTCTTTACTCGCAAGACTTATTTATCCAGTAGCAAATCCGCAATTCAACTATGAGTTTTGCAAAGGGTTTTACGCACGAGTTGCCAACGGTAAAATAAATGGTCGTGTTTCACGATTATTAGTGACTCCCCTTTTGAGAGCGCTAAAAATGACCTTAGGTCCAAATGACTATCTCGATTTTATGGATAGCTTTCGCTACCCGTTGGCAGGAGAGTTTTCTTTTAGAAGAGATGTTCTTAATGATATTAGAATTCCAAGCGACTGGGGCTTAGAAATTGGTGTTTTATCCGAAATGCATAGAAATTATTCACATAACAGACTGTGCCAAGCTGATATCGCAAAAACATATGATCATAAGCACCAAGACCTGTCACTGGACAATGAACAAGGTGGTTTATCTAAAATGTCGATAGACATCACTAAAGCCTTATTCAGAAAATTGGCGACTCAAGGCACAACCTTCAATACTGAAACATTCAGAACCATAAAAGCAACATACTTTAGAATTGCACTGGATTTTATTGAAACGTATCACAATGATGCTGTTATGAATGGTTTGAAATTAGACATTCACAACGAAGAAAAAGCGGTTGAAATGTTTGCTCACAACATCATGAAGGCGGGACAAAGTTTTTTAGAGAACCCCATGGAAACGCCATTCATACCCAGTTGGAATCGCGTGGTTAGTGCAAAGCCAGATGTGCTGGAGTGTCTTAAGAGAGCAGTTGAGGAAGACTTCCAAGAATGTAGTGAAGGACAATAATGTGACAGACCATTTCCTTCAATTTACCGCGAAAGTAAAACACCACTTGGAAGTGGTCTATAAAGACATACTAACTCCATCTGAAATAGAATTGCTTATACCTAAATTGCAAATGAGTATCGGCGTTACCAGCACCAATGACTGTCATTATCCAACACCTCATAAGAACCGTTGGGATGAGTCAGACATCATTATGATTACCTATGGTGATAGTGTTGTTGAAAACGCAGAAGGTTTTGAATTTGGTTTTAGTCAAAAGCCATTAAAAACACTCCGACGTTTTCTTAACGAATACTGTGACTCGATTATTAGTCATGTGCATATATTGCCCTATTTCCCATATAGCTCAGATGATGGTTTTTCTATCATTGATTACTCCATCGTCAATCAAAGTTTAGGCGATTGGGACGATATTGAAGCTATTTCGAAAGAATATGGACTCATGACTGACGTTGTTATCAATCACTGTTCGGCACGAAGTAAGTGGTTTGAAAATTTTAGCCTGCAAGATGGCATTGGCAGCGACTACTTTTTTACAGCAACGTCCGACGACGACCTGAGTATGGTTGTAAGACCAAGAACATCAGACCTGTTGAAAGAAGTTGAGACCCCCAGTGGCAAAAAGCATGTGTGGTGCACATTTAGCCATGACCAAGTTGATTTCGATTTTAGAAACCCCAATGTACTGATTGCTTTCATCGACATTATTCGCCTATATTTAAATAAAGGAACCAAGGTTTTTCGTTTAGATGCAATCGCATTTTTATGGAAAGTGCCTGGTAGCCCGAGTATAAATTTAGCAGAAACACACGAAGTGGTTCGTCTATTGAGAACACTGATTGAGCATACGGCGCCAGATACCATAATCATCACTGAGACTAATATTCCAAATAGAGAAAATCTTACTTATTTCGGTAATGCAAACGAAGCTCACGCCAT
>JAWUVZ010000094.1:0-49208 GCA_034112105.1 Glaciecola sp.
CAAGTAGCAAGGCCTGTTGACGATACTGCTGCGGCTACACTTAAGCTACCACCAAATAATATGAGGACGCCCCAAGGTAAACGGTTTACATCGTGCCAAATCATAAGTTGCGGTTGTGATTTATCACCACTAGGAAGCAAAAATAAGAGTAATGCGGCGGTCATTACAATACCCGTATCAGTTAGGAAATCGATGCCTAGCAGGGTGGAAATAGGACGACGGGCAATCCAAAATAAAACAACAAGTGAAAATAGAACCGCGACACGTTTTTCCGCTTTAGTCATCGGCCCTAATTCATTACGCAATTTATTGAGGTGTTGGTTAACGGCGGGATTGGCTGGAATATCTATTTTGAAACTCCAGCGAGTGAGTGAATACCAGGCAAGAGGCAGCATGCAGAGCATCACTGGAACGCCAACTAACATCCAACTCGCAAAGGTAATTTTAATATCATAGTTTTCACTTAGGAATGCCGCTAAAAGGGCATTTGGTGGTGTACCAACTAATGTGGCAAGGCCACCAATCGTTGCTGCATAGGCAAGCCCGAGCAACATGGCTGTTTGGAAAGATTTAGTTTGTTTAGGATTCAAATGTGTATTGTTATCCGCAATTACTTTGGCAACTGAAAGTGCTATTGGCATCAGCATCATGGTGGTGGACGTGTTTGTCATCCACATTGATAGTAGGGCGGCAACAACCATAAACCCACCAATGAGGCGACGTCCATCGGTGCCCGTATAACTCAGTATGGCGAGGGCAATACGTTTATGTAAGTTCCAGCGCTCAACGGCAAGCGCTAGTATGAAGGCACCTAAAAATAAGTAAATGATCGGATTTGCATAAGCTGAGGTTGCTTCAGCTAAGCTACTGATCCCTAAAAAAGGGAAAGTAACAATGGGTAAAAATGCAGTGACAGGAACCGGTAATGCTTCTGTTGCCCACCATATAGCCATCCAAATGCCTACAGCAGCGACACGCCACGCTGCGGGTTCCATCGTAGTTTGCATATTACCAAGCAACATCATACTAACAAAAATTACGGGGCCTAATAGGAGACCAATATCTTGGTAAGCCCCACGATTTAAATCGGTTATTTCAGGCAAGCTAGTGCTCATTCGATTACCTTATGTGTAAAAGGGGAATAAAAGAGGATGCAGGCAGGCGCCTAATTAAAGAGCACCTACCTATAATGATGCTAAAATTTAGATTGGAAGTCTACGTAATAGCTGCGACCGAAGTCACGATGCGCATCAGCAAAAAAGCCGAAATAGTTGTCCGACAGTGGCGCGCGTTCATTGGTTAGGTTACGAATACCCAAACGAAGACGAGTATCAACGTTATTCATATCAAAGCGGTAATCAAATGTCGCGTTATAAGTTGTCATCGCTGGGATGATATAACGAGTGCCGTCCTCTAGTGTTAATGAACTTTGATAAAAGCGACCAATTCGATTACCACTTAACGAAGCACCAAACGCAGCCTTTCTCCATGAGACTCTTGCCGAATGACGCTGTTCTTGGTTACCGTCTTGTCCAATCAAGTCTGCAAAGCCAGCTACAGGATAGCTAAGCGGTATTTGACCCGCTTCTTGCGCTTGCACCAGAATAGCCGCATCACCACCAGCTTTCTGTTCAAATTCTTCAATGAAAGAACCATTGTAGCTGAACTTGAATTTACCTGCCTTAGTGTCTAAATCATAATAAACACCAATGTCATAGCCCGCTAAATTACGCTCATCTAGGTTGGCATATTGGTCGTCAATAAAGCGAATATCGCCTGCAGGGCAAATTCCTGCAGCTTCATATATTGCAGCTTCGCCTGCGCCAGCATTATCTCGGGATACTGCTGGGTTGAACTGCGCTGAAGCACAATTAGCGTTGCCATTGTTAAGTCTCAGTAATAGATCTAACAGTGTGTGGTTTTCTTCACCAAACAACCCAATCGTATTTTCTTTTTTGATTGACCAGTAATCAAAGGTAACAGTAATGTCTTCATTTGGGGTAAACACAAAGCCTAAAGATGTATTGATGGATTCTTCAGGATTAAGCGCATTACTGCCTTGCGCAATACGTTGTATTGAATTTGTGCAATCAAGCGTATTTTGCTCAATATCGCCACCATTTTCTGCAGCGTATAAGCATGCATAGTCGGTGCGTGTATTGTTGCGCGCCACAATACTTTCATTAATGGTTACCAAATTAGGCACTCTGTAAGCTTGTGACCATGACCCCCTTAAAAGCAAAGACTCGATAGGGCGATAACCAAAGGCTACTTTTCCAACGGTGGTGTCACCAACATCAGAAAAGTCTTCGTAACGAATTGCAGCTTGCATATCAAAGTTTTCAAACACGGGAATTTGCAGTTCAGCAAATATTGAAACAACCTCTCTTTCGCCACTGTTATCAGCCGTTGGACTTGAGTTTACAACGTCGGAAACATAGGGATAGGTATCACCCTCAAAATCTGTAAATAGAATAGTGCCATCGAGACGGTCGTCGCGATCGTCTTTAAATGATTCTTCACGATATTCGAAACCAATTACAAAACCTAATGGGCCAGCGGGTAACTCATAAATGTCAGCATTTGCGAATTTCGCATCAATCATTGTTAATTCAGTTTCACTTTTACGAAAAACATCGACCAATGCACGTTCAATATTGGAGTCTACACCGCCACTAAATGGGTTATATGCAGCAGGAGTAGGGTCAAATAACGCCTCTGTTATTAAGAGATTAGAGACACGATTTGAAGTAATGTCATCTGTCGTTGCTTTTGAGTGTAATAACGCCGCTTCCCAATCCCATTCGCCAAATGAGCCTCTGAAGCCCTGTAGGAATCGGTAGGTGTCACCGTCGTTATTCACAATACGGGGCTGTTCGTCAAACCGGTAGTTATCAATAATCAGTTCTAATCCACTGCATGGTACATCTGGGATCAGTGCGGCATCCAGCCTGTTAGGTGAGCCACAAGGACCGAATGGGTTGTAATAGTTTTCGGCTCCAACACGCAATGCTGATGTCGCGAATGGTGAAGTAGCATGGCGACGCAAATTTGTTTTTGATTTGTAGTAAGATAATTCTGTAAAACTTTCCGTGCCATTTTCAAATTCGTGGTTAACAAAAACAAATACGCTAGAACGTTGTAACTTTGAACTTAAATCGCGATCTGCATTTAAATTAAGTCTATACGTACCTTGCCCATCAATACCGCCGCAAGTAGTTGCATTTAGCGTATATTGGCAGCGTTCATCACCAATCGGGAAGGTTTCAAATTCGCCCGCGCTATCCGTGAAAATATCTCTTAAACCGGCCGCTGATGCGCTGCTGACCAGATCAAATTGACCGAATAATGAGTTTGCTGTGTCGTTTCTAAATGCAGTGTCGCCAAACCACGGAGAGTCTTCAGGAACGCGGTCTCTAAAGTCTGAATTAGCCCATCGTGGATCATCTTGGGAATTGACTCTGTCACGCGCATAGTAGTTAATAAATGTGCTGACATTGGTGCGGCCATCATTAAAATCTTTACCCCACTCAAGGGACAAGGTTTGTTCCTCGCGCGGTATTTCGTCATATTGTGCCCAGCGGCCAGACAATGTAAGGCCAACAAAATTTGACTGCACAACATGGTTTACGACACCGGCTACTGCATCAGCACCATATATTGCAGAGGCACCGTCACGTAAAACTTCTACGCGACTCAAGCCAGCAATAGGAATGGTATTAATATTAACCGAGTTGACTGGTACGAAACTGCCACCAACTTCTTCAGTCTGATAAGATGCTGAATTCACCATTCGGCGACCGTTCAGCAATACTAATGTATTACCTGTGCCTAAATTTCTTAGGTTATAGGTGCCGATATCGCCGCGAGCAGCGTTTACACCACCGCCGATATTCTGAGCTTCATTAAAAAAGTTTTGTCCGTTCTCAGGAATGAGTTGCAATAAATCATCCAACGAATCGATACCTAGTTCGCCAATAGCTTCTGCGTCGATTACCGATACAGCGAGTGCTTCTGCAACTTGACCGCCGCGTATGTTTGAACCAATAACTTGTATTTTTTCGACATCTTTATCATCTTTTTTCACTTGGGCTTCTTGTGCGAAAGCGGAAATCGACAAAACTGAAGCAATAGTTAATGACAGTAGTTTAGGTGTGAAATTAGCTAGTTTGTTGTGCTGAGAAGGTTTGTTCATGGGTGTTCCCGTTATTATATGTTTTGGTTAACATTTTAATAACGCGTTAGATTTATAAATCCCCTACTAAATAATATAAAAATAGTCGGAATTCAGAAAACAACTGGGATGTAGCAAAGTATTTGGAATTTAAATGAGCGGTTACCGTTTAGAACAATAATTGGAATGTACGTAAGTTGTTGTAATTGTATTAAATAATTTTAGTGTGGAAATATTCAGAATTCAGAATTCAGAATTTAGAAAAATGATTGTATAGCAGGAATGAATAGACCACAGAAGATAAGTCCAATGGTTAATGTATAAGCCCAAGACGAGCTTGCGGATTGCTCGGCAAAAGAAGGCTCGGCCAATAGGCCTTGAGATCGTGTGTTTTCTTGATTTGGAAAAGGCAACACCACCGACTTGTCAATCATGTCGTACATCGATTTTGTGCAGGCGCTACGAGCCCAAATTTCAGACAATTCAAAGTAAGCCTGTTGATGAGAAGGATCCGCCTGTAACCAATCAAAAAACAACGTATGGATGTCTTCAGGGTCTTCAGATTCCTGATTATTGTCAAGCTGAGCGATCCAAGAAGCTGCCTGTTCTAGCACTTCATTAGATACTTCATAGCCGGACCATTCTTCTATGTTCAACGTACAACCTTACTCATTGGTTTAGATGGAGTTGTATAATCATCGCGATTGTTCTCGACTTGCTCGAGCATATATTTACGACACAATATTAACCCTTTGGTAAGGTGGTTTTCCACTGTTTTCGTAGAAATATTTAATATGTTGGCAATTTGTTGATGTGATTTTGCATATAATTTGCGTTGAATGAAAACTTGTCTACAGATTGGGGGGAGGCGATTGATGACGACAATTAAGCGTAAGTTTTCGTTCTCAGTAATTACTTGCTCTTCTGTATTGTACTCGCCCAGATGCTCTGTTGTGGTGATTTGGCTATGCAGCATTAATTGTGACTCCGCATATCTCTCTTCCACTTTTTTATGGCGAATAGCACTTAATGCTAAGTTTTTCGCAATGAGAGTAAGCATGGGTCTCAAGCCTTGTAACAAATCTATATAATTATGATGACTTGGTTTTTCTTTTACTAACAGATAGAGTTTTAAATAAGCTTCTTGGGCTATTTCTTCAGCTTCGCTAGTGGTGACCAGTTTGCTTAAATAATTGAGTAAACTTGTTTTAGATCCCTGCATAAACAACGACAAAGCTTCATTGAGCAATTGATTCGTCGTTGTAGTTTTGTAGATAATCACTGTGATTTCCCTCTTGCAATGAGCAAGAATAATTCCCTTTATGTTGATCATCAATAGCACTGTTTGCTTATGTTTACAAATATTTTACATCATCAGCCAAGTGCTGGCTGATGGATTATTTGGCATTGATCAAGCTTTACCTGTTTTACCTGCTTTGCCATGCTTACCAATATATTAAATGTAGATCGCAATGATATTTCCCGGTCAGTCGGTAAGTAAGCATTTTTCAATGTATTCGCTAGCTATGACTGCTTTTTTAGGACGGCAGTAGTCTATAAGCGCAAGTTATGTGTATAATATTATCAAGCTTTGATGATTTACATTTTTATGTACTACATTAGGCAACCTTTATCAGTCAATAGGAGACAATGTAGTATGCGCAGTGTGAGTATTTTCGCAGGTTCCGTATATGGTAATGCCCAGCATGTGGCAGAAGAAGCAAAAACAATGTTTGAAAGTAAAGGGATTAAATGCGACGTTTTTACGGATCCTGAAACCTCAGATTTCAGCGAGGCTGAAGCGGTTGTTGTTATCAGTTCAACGACAGGCCAAGGTGACATTCCTCCAAATTTAGAATTGTTTCACAGTGATTTACGTGACGAGTTTCCGTTAATGAACGGTAAGCCGTTTGCTGTTGCAGCGCTAGGTGATAGCAGCTACGGTGATAGTTTTTGTGGTGGCGGTCGCCAGTTTCAAGAGTTACTAGTAGAGCTACAGGGTAAGCCAGTTGCAGAAATGTTAGAAGTTGATGCTATGGAAACACTTGCTGCTGAAGAAGATGTAGTGCCATGGTTAGAAGGGCTTGTTGACTCGTTGACCGCCTGAAATAAAGCATCCAACGCGTTTAATGTAGTCATAAAATAGACCTTATAGCAAAGCAATATAACGTATTAAGCAACGCAAAAAACATAAATGAGCCTGAAGATAATATCCTCAAGCTCATTTTTTTATTTATTCAGCACCACGTAAAATTTCGTTAATACCAACTTTGGCTTTGGTTTTTGCGTCTACTTTTTTCACTATAATGGCAGCATATAAACTATGCGTTCCACATGGACTCGGCAAACTACCTGAGACAACGACCGAACCAGCAGGAACGCGCCCATAAGTTACGGTACCTGTTTCACGATCGTATATTCTTGTGCTTTGGCTAATATAAACGCCCATTGAAATAACGCAGCCTTCTTCAACAATAACACCTTCAACGACTTCAGAGCGTGCGCCTATAAAGCAATTATCTTCAATGATGGTTGGGTTAGCTTGCAATGGTTCTAGAACACCACCGATGCCTACACCGCCAGAAAGATGCACGTTTTTACCTATTTGAGCACATGAACCCACGGTCACCCATGTGTCGACCATAGTACCTTCATCTACAAATGCACCAATATTTACATAAGAGGGCATAACAACGACATTGCGGCCAATAAATGAACCGGTGCGAACGGCTGCTGGTGGCACCACGCGCATGCCTTCTGCAGCGAAACGTTCAGCAGTATAGTCGGTGAATTTTAATGGAACTTTGTCGTAATAATTGGTTTCTGCGCCTTCGACAAGCTTATTATCGTGTAATTTGAAGTAAAGTAAGACCGCTTTTTTTAGCCATTCGTTGACTTGCCAATCACCGTTAATTTTTTCAGCAACTCGTGCTTTACCAGAGTTCAATAATTCAACTGCATCTGTCACTGCTGTTTTTATTTCAGTGCTGACTGTTTGGGCCGTGAAAGTATCACGAGTGTCAAATGCATTTTCTATAATGGCTTTCAAATTGTTCATATTGCTGGGTTCACTTCTGGTTGGTCTAGTTTTAACGTAATTTGTTTTTTTAATGTAATTTCTTGGTCTTGGGTAAGTGCTTTGCCTTCTTCATTTGATACGATAAAGACATCCTCTGCACGTTCACCAATAGTCGATATTTTAGCCAGTTTTAGGGTCAACTTAAGGTCCACAAACAAGTGACCTATTTTGGCTAATAATCCCGGGGCATCTAAGGCTTCTAATTCAATTAACGTCGCGTATTCAGTAGAGGAATAAAAACGGACTTTTGTTTTAACGTCTAACTGTTTCATTTGTCGCGACATTTTTCGTTTATTAGCGTGCGAGCGTCCTGGCTTCATCAACTGCGAGCGCACTGCGTCGACTAAATTCTTAATATGAAATTCAGAATCAATTCGTTGAGAATCTTGATCAAGAATAATCATGCTGTCGAAAACATTGCCTTGTTCAGTCACTGTAATTTGGGCATCATGAATTGAGCAATTTCGGCTGTCTAGTACGGATGCAATTTGCGCAAAAAGTGCAGGGCGATCACTGCAATAGATCAGTAATTCAGTGCCTGCTTTAGAGGTGCTATTGCTGGCACTAACTAATATTTCCTCAGGCGCTAAAGCACCTGCAGTCACAATCGTTTCTGTATGCCAGGCTATTTGGACTGGCTTAAAGCGAACAAAGTAATCCTTGCCCATTTGTTGCCAAAATAACATTGCTTGGGCCTCGCTAATGTCTTTTTCGGCTAGCAATGCCATCGCATCAGTTTTGTGTTCGGTGACCCGTTGTTCAAGAGTTACCTGGCATTCCAAACCGTTGTCGAAGGCTTGCTGGGTTAATAAATACAACTCACGCAGCAAAGATGCTTTCCAATCGTTCCACAAGTTATCATTGGTGGCGCGTATATCCGCTAGCGTCAAAGCATACAGCAGATTGAGGTTATCGTGACTTTTTACCGTCGTTGCAAACTGATTTATAACGTCGGCATCATAAATATCTCGACGCTGTGCGACGACAGACATCAGTAAATGATTTTCTACTAGCCAAGCGATTGTGTTTGCATCGGTTTCGGATATATTGTGCAACTCACAAAAACTAAGTACATCAACTGCACCTAATTTTGAGTGATCGCCTCCACGTCCTTTGGCAATATCATGAAAAATAGCGGCAATGAAAAGCAACTCAGGCTTGTCTAAATTTTTGACGATGCGATAACAGCGCGGAAATTTCTTTTCACCGTGGTAATAGCTGTATACATACTTAACCAAGCGATGCGTATGCTCATCTACAGTATAAGCATGAAATAAATCAAATTGCATCATGCCAACAATCTTATCCCACTCGGGTAAATAAGATTGCAATATGCCGTATTTGTACATGATGTCCCAGCCTAAGTTGAAAAACTCAGGTTGTTTCATTAATGCCATAAAACGATCACGACAGTCTTGACACTCGTGATAATACTGGTGCTGAAAACGACGACGAGCATTACGCAGTTGACGAATACAGTCTGCATCTAAGCCTGTCACATTATCATGCTCACTAATGAGGCTGAGAAAATCGAGTATGTCAGCAGGTGAGTGAAATGTTTCTGATTGTGTGGGTGAAACTAAGCCATCTTTTAACTCAAATTTGTCATTAAGAGGAAGCACTGTTTTAAATTTTTGTTCTAATACGTCATCTTTAAAGCGCAATAACAACATACTATTCAATTCAGATACGCGGCGCACAATTCTGAAAAAAGCCTTCATCATTTGCTCTACAGCCGCTTTCCCATCGCCATAACCTAGCAATTGAGCTACGTCGGTTTGATAGTCAAACAACAGTCGATTTTCGCTCCGTCCTGACGTAAGGTGCAATGCGAAGCGGATTTTCCATAAATGAGAACGGCATTCGATTAACTCGCCATGCTCTAGTTCCGTAAAATAACCGTGCCCAATTAAGGTTAAACCGTCATATTCTTGGAAGTGTTTTTTGGCAACCCAGCCAATCGACTGGATGTCGCGCAGGCAACCCGGATTTTCTTTTACATTGGGTTCAAGATTATATGAGGTATCGTTGAATTTGTGATGACGCCTTCTTTGTTCCTCTAGTTTTGCTAGGAAGAAGTCCTTGCTCGACCACACTTTTGGATTGTTAACTTTATCAATTAATTGAACAAAAGTGGCTTCGCAGCCACACAGAATTCTGGCTTCGACAAGATTGGTCGCAATAGTGATGTCCGATTTTGCTAACTGAATCGTTTCTTTAACCGTGCGCACAGCCTGACCGATTTCTAGCTTTACATCCCATAATAAGGTGATGAAATTACCTAAGCGCTCTTCAACGCTTTTGTCGATCTTTTTTTCGCTTAAGATCAGTAAATCAATGTCTGAATATGGCTGTAATTGCCCGCGTCCGTAGCCTCCAACGGCACATAATGAAAGGGTCGGCTCTTTATCAAGGTCTAATAATTGCCATGCGTGACACAAAAGTGCATCTGTAAAGTCGCTGCGGGCAACCACGAGGTTGTCTACTAATTCTTTATTAAAAGCATTATGAAGCCACTCATAGTTGGATTTTACTGCGCTTTTAAACCCCGCAATATCATGCACGTCTTTGATGTCTTGTAACTGCTGTATTTGGTCTTGGACTGACAAAGTAACTCCTTGGCGATTCAATAGCCCTAATTAGATTGAGAACTGATTCTGTCGTCAGTGCTACTATTTATGGCTAATTAGTGATTGATTATCCTGTCAATATTTTCTTCATCACGTAATGTCAGTATTTCAACGCCGTTATCAGTCACTAGTAAGGTGTGTTCCCACTGTGCACTTAAACTGCGGTCTTTGGTCACGACTGTCCAGTTGTCTGGCAACATTTTGGAATAGCGTTTACCCGCATTTACCATTGGTTCGATAGTGAAGCACATACCCGCTTCTATTAAGTCACCTGTGCCTGGTTTGCCGTAGTGAACAATTTGCGGGTCTTCATGAAAAACCGCACCAATACCGTGACCACAATACTCTCTAACAATAGAATAATTATGAGATTCAGCGTGCTGCTGACAGGCGTGACCTATATCGCCAAGACGCATACCCGGTTTCACAATTTTGATGGCGTTATATAAACATTCTTGAGTCACTTTAATGAGGCGCTCTGCAAGGATAGATGGCTTGCCAACAACAAACATTTTTGAAGTGTCGCCATGGTAACCATCTTTAATAACAGTAACGTCGATATTCACGATGTCGCCGTCCTTTAGTTTTTTGTCACTTGGAATGCCATGGCAAATAACGTGATTAACAGATGTGCACACTGACTTCGGAAAGGGGGGATTACCGTAATTTAAGGGGGCTGGAATTGAGTCTTGCACATTTACAATATAATCATGGCAAAGTGTATCGAGCTCGTCTGTGGTAACACCTTTTTTTACGTGTTCTGTAATCATCATCAGCACTTCTGAGGCAAGCTTGCCTGCAACGCGCATTTTATCAATTTCTTCTGGTGTTTTTATTGTTCCAACCAAGGTCGACCTCTTCGAATTTTTTGAGCTAAATTTGATGTAATGTTTATTATTTAATACTGACTTTATCACTCAGTAATGATCGCGTAATTTTTATTCTACAATTCTTACCAAAAGGAATCCTTATCGTAAGCAACTAGTCTCATTTTACGGACATAAAGGAAAATATTTCCACAATAAAAACTTGTTGCACTCGCATTCATGGGGCGCTAAGTGTTCTATAGAATAACAATTTTTATTGGGTAAGTTCTTTCCTTTTTATCCTACATTTTTTTTGTTTAGGATTATCCTCTTCGCTTATAGTTTGCTACTTAATGCCTTGAACGTCGATAGCGCTTACTATATATGCTTATAACTTCGCGAGTATACCAATTTCGCATCGGCTTAACTATGCTGACTTTGTATATCAAATAATTTTTATTAAATAATCTTTTAGTATTTATTTATATTGCAGATTTTAGCGTGGATTAAATCGATGTAGCGGTTTGATTGATATAGGAGCGATGGCTAACACGTGCCAACCATCGCTCGTCGTTTTTATTTAGCTTGAGGAATAATTTTTATAGTCGCTGTAGCCTTCTGCAGCGCCCCCATACCAGTGGGTTACGTCGGCATACGGCGTTAGTGGCCAATCGTTTTTATAGCGCTCTGGTAAGTCTGGGTTAGTTATAAATGGACGCCCAAATGCAATCATGTCTGCTTTGTTGTTAGCGACGGCTTCGCTAGCCGCTGCGAAGTCATAGCCGCAATTACCAATAATGGTATTGTCGAACAAGGGTCTAACGTCGGCTAATGTCATTGGTTCGCCAAGTTCATGAAAACCAAAGGCGAGGCCGTCCATTACGTGTAAATAGCCAATCTTTTGTTTATTTAAATATTTTATGACCGCTATATATAGATCGTTATAGTCATTGCATCCCATTGCGTTGAAAACGCCATTAGGCGATAAGCGAACGCCTATAGCACTGCTTGGATAAACGTCTTGAACAGCCGCTAACGCTTCTCGTAAAAAGCGTATTCTGTTTTCAATGCTGCCACCATATTCGTCTTCTCGTTGGTTGCTCACGCCATCTAAAAACTGATTAATTAAATAACCATTAGCGGCATGTATTTCGACACCATCAAATCCCGCTGCTTTAGCGTTGATTGCTGCTTTGCTAAAATCGTTAACGGTATTGGCAATGTCTTGTTTGCTCATCGCTTTTGGCGTTTCATAATCCTTTTTACCGTGCTGTGTATGGATTTGATCGTTTGGTATTTTTATAGCTGATGCGCTTAATGGTAACTTACCGTTATGAAAGTCGCTGTGTGAAGAACGCCCACAATGCCAAAGTTGCAGCACCATTTTACTGTTCTTCGCATGCACTCGGTCAACTATCGACTTCCAACCTGCGACCATTTCATCAGTATAAATACCTGGCGAGTCTACCCAGCCTATTCCTTCTTCTGAGATAACGGTCGCTTCTGCAATGACGAGGCCAGCCGTTGCCCGTTGTTCGTAATAGTCGCCCATAATTTGATTAGGAACTCTAGACTGAGTAGCCCGTCCTCTGGTCAGCGGTGCTAATACGAATCTATTTTTTAATTCAGTACCAAAAAGTGATACCGGTGAATGCATTGTAGTGTTGGACATATATTTTTCCATTAATAATAGACCCTGTAAGTGAAGATAAAAGTTATGAATTCAAGTGCAGTAACATCGATTTTTTGTTGATTATAGGTACCTAGAATGATATATTACGCGCGCTGTTTGGGAATGTTGCAAAACTTCTCAAAATTAGACAGTACAAATTAATCAAAAACACACATATACCGACACTGATCTCGGGGTGTCTAAGACGTTGTTGTTATTACGTTTTGGATCGAGAGCAGGGGTGTATGGAGGCCTAACCCCTAAATAGGAAAATATTAAAATGGCAAACGTATCAATGCGTGACATGCTTCAAGCTGGTGTTCATTTCGGTCACCAAACTCGCTACTGGAATCCAAAAATGGCTCAATACATTTTTGGCGCTCGTAACCGAGTTCATATTATCAACTTAGAAAAAACAGTTCCTTTATTCAATGAGGCATTAAGCTATCTTTCTGGTGTTTCTCATAAGAAAGGTAAAATTTTGTTCGTTGGAACGAAGCGTGCAGCAAGCATAGCAGTAAGAGAAGCAGCTGAAAAATGTGACCAGTTCTATGTAAACAAACGTTGGTTGGGTGGTATGTTGACTAACTGGAAAACAGTTCGTCAATCAATCAAGCGTCTTAAAGATTTAGAGGTTCAGGCTGCTGACGGTACATTCGAGAAGCTAACTAAGAAAGAAGTGTTAATGCTTCAGCGCGAAATGACTAAGCTTGAAGGTAGTTTAGGCGGTATTAAAAACATGGGTGGTCTTCCAGACGTTATCTTTGTTATCGATGCCGATCATGAGCACATTGCCGTAACAGAAGCGCGCAACCTTGGTATTCCAGTTGTCGGTGTAGTAGATACTAACTCTAATCCAGACGGTGTTGATTACGTTATCCCTGGTAACGACGATGCTATCCGTGCAGTTAATCTTTATACTAACGCTGCTGCTGATGCAATTAACGAAGGTCGTAACCAGGATGTTGTTATTGCAGCTTCTGAAAAAGACGATTTCGTAGAGTCAGCTGAGTAAGTAACTTAAGTAGATTATCAAAGGGGGCATTAGCCCCCTTTTCTAAATATTGATATTTTGAGGATAAGAAAATGGCAGTGACTGCAGCACTGGTTAAAGAAATACGCGAGCGCACTGGCGCTGGCATGCTAGATTGTAAAAACGCATTAGTTGAAACTGATGGTGATATCGAACTAGCAATTGAAAATATGCGCAAATCTGGTCAAGCAAAAGCGGCTAAAAAAGCAGGCCGTATTGCTGCCGAAGGCGTCATATTAACTAACATATCTAGTGGCAAAGCGACTATGATGGAAGTCAACTGTGAAACTGATTTCGTTGCACGCGACGAAGGTTTCCTTGCTTTCGGTAATAAATTGATTGACGTTGCTGCGGCACACGGCATTAATGATATCGACGCCTTACTTGCAGCTGAGCTTGACGGTTCAACAGTAGCGACAGTACGTGACACATTGGTTACCAAAATTGGTGAGAATATCAGCCCTCGTCGCGTTATAAATGTTGAAGGTTCAACATTAGGCGCATACGTCCATGGCGGCCGTATTGGTGTTATCGTAATTTTGGAAGGTGGCGACGAAGAGCTAGCAAAAGACGTTGCTATGCACGTTGCAGCTGCTAGCCCACAATTCGTTAAGCCTTCTGATGTTCCAGAAGCGGTTATAGCAAAAGAAAAAGAAATTCAAATCGACATCGCTATCCAGTCTGGTAAGCCAGCTGATATCGCTGAAAAAATGGTTTCTGGCCGTATGAAGAAATTCACTGGCGAAGTTAGCTTAACTGGTCAGCCATTTGTTAAAGACCCAGCACAAACTGTTGGTGACCTTTTGAAATCTAGAGGCGCGGACGTTGTTAACTTTATCCGCTTTGAAGTGGGTGAAGGTATCGAGAAGAAATCTGAAGATTTTGCTGCAGAAGTTGCTGCACAATTGGAAGCAGCTAAGAAATAAGTGCTTCGATTGCTTTTGCAATCACCGATTCTCGGATAAGATACGAAGCACCTCAATTGAGGTGCTTTTTTATGGATATTAAAAGTGTATATCGGCAATAAATAATCAAACGCAAACGGCGTATATTATCTATTACCAATTAGCACTACTGTGCACGAAAGAAGTTTAAAATAGTCGAATAAAGATTGTAGGCTTAGATTTATATTTAGACCTCTTTTACCGAGTATGAGAAAATAAACAAAACCACTGCAAAGGACACACAATGACTACCACACCAAAAGCCGCTTACCGACGCATTTTGCTAAAACTGAGTGGCGAAGCCTTGATGGGTGATGAAAACTTTGGAATTGATGCCAAAGTATTAGACCGCATGGCAATTGAAATAAAAGAGATAGTTGAGCTCGGCGTAGAAGTCGGTCTAGTGATCGGTGGTGGTAATTTATTCCGCGGTGAAGGTTTAGCTAAAGCCGGCATGCACCGTGTTGTTGGAGACCATATGGGTATGTTAGCAACAGTCATGAATGGTTTGGCAATGCGTGATGCTTTGCACCGAGCCTTCGTGAATGCTCGTCTCATGTCAGCGATTCCGCTAAATGGTGTTTGTGACCCGTATAACTGGGCAGACGCTATTAGTTTTCTAAAATCAGGTAGAGTTGTGATATTCTCTGCAGGTACAGGTAACCCATTCTTCACAACTGACTCTGCTGCATGTTTACGCGGTATCGAAATTGAGGCCGACGCGGTATTAAAAGCAACCAAAGTCGACGGTGTTTACAGTGCTGATCCTGTGAAGAATCCAGATGCCGTTCTTTTAAAACGCATTAGTTACCAAGAAGTACTAGAAAAAGAATTAAAAGTAATGGACCTGTCAGCCTTTACGCTTGCTCGCGACCACAACATACCAATTAGAGTATTTAATATGAATAAACCGGGTTGTTTGAAGCGAGTAGTATTAGGTGACGACGAAGGCACCACTATCTGTCATCCAGAAAAAGTATAAAATAAGGATCTTGTTATGATTGATGAAATTGAAGTAGATGCTCAGCAGCGCATGGAAAAAAGTATTGCCGCGTTAAAAAGCCAGCTAAGCAAGATTAGAACCGGCCGTGCACACCCTAGTTTATTAGATAGTATCATGGTGCCTTACTATGGTTCTAACACGCCCTTAAAACAAGTGGCTAACGTTGTTGCAGAAGACAACCGCACGCTTGCGTTATCAGTTTTTGATAAAAGTATTATCCAAGCTGTTGAAAAAGCCATTATGCAATCAAATTTGGGTTTAAATCCAATGAGTGCGGGTACTACAATACGCATTCCAATGCCTCCACTAACTGAGGAACGCAGAAAAGACCTTATCAAGGTTGTGCGTCATGAAGCTGAACAGGGCAGAGTCGCTGTGCGAAATATTCGCAGAGAAGCAAACAGTGATATTAAAGAATTGCTCAAGGAAAAAGAAGTGAGCGAAGATCAAAGCCGTGCTGGTGAAGAGAATATCCAAACTTTGACTAATGAATTTATCAAAAATATTGATACTATTCTTGCCGACAAAGAAAAAGAATTGATGGAAGTGTAGCCGTTTGAGTACCGAAAGTTCAATTGAGGACTCATTGTCATTTAAAGGCACCTTACCAGAGCATGTTGCCATTATCATGGATGGCAACGGGCGGTGGGCTCAACAACAAGGAAAGTTAAGAACATTTGGTCATAAGGCGGGTGTGAAAGCTGTCCGTGCATCAGTAAGATATGCGCGTAAAAACGGCATCAAAGCACTCACCTTATTTGCTTTTAGTAGCGAGAATTGGAAGCGTCCCAAAGACGAAGTTACAATTTTGATTCAGCTATTTAATCTTGTTTTGTCTAGCGAGGTTAAAAAACTTAACAAAAATAATATTTGCCTGAAGGTGATCGGCGATTTGTCTGCGTTTGACCAAAATCTAGTCGATAAAATCCACAAAGCTGAACTCCTTACAAAAAATAATACGGCACTAACACTCAATATTGCCGCCAATTATGGCGGACGTTGGGACATAGTGACAGCCGCTCAAAGAGTTGCTGATGATGTAAAGCAAGGTCTTGTAAAACTCGAAGAAATCACAGAAGATGTTTTTAATGGGTATACATGTATGTCCGATTTACCCAGATTAGATTTAGTGATCCGAACCGGCGGCGATCGTAGAATAAGCAACTTTTTATTGTGGCAATGTGCATATGCAGAATTCTATTTTTGTGAGACACTTTGGCCAGATTTCGACGAACAGAAATTTGAAGATGCAATTTTCGACTTCTGTCAAAGACAAAGAAGGTTTGGACAAACCGGTCCACAAGTCAGTCCCGACAATCAAGGGCAAGGTTAATGTTAAAACAAAGAATAATAACAGCACTCATTCTTGCACCTCTGGCAATTTTAGCTATTTTATTTTTACCTGTAGAGCCATTCAAAATTGCCGTTGCGGGCGTGGTCGCCCTAGGTGGCTACGAATGGGCCAAAATGTCAGGGATCAACGGTCGTCTATCAAAGACTTTATATATGGCTCTCATACTGATTATATGTGGTGTGCTTATTGCTGCCGTAGATGGAGAAGCCGTTTGGTATCAGGGTGAACTAAATAGTATTTACAAAACGATACTGGGGATTGCTGCTGTTTGGTGGGCCTTGTCTTTCGTTATGATCATCACTTATCCAAAATACAGTTCAGTGTGGACAAAAAATGTACCAATCAGAGCTGTTTTTGGCGTGCTTACTTTAATCCCAACGTGGGTTGCTGTTATTAGTTTGCGTAATAATTTATATGAAGTTGATCCCTTTTATGGTGCGTCGCTAATTTTTTATGTGTTAGGTATTGTCTGGGCAGCAGATATAGGCGCATTCTTTGTTGGGGTTAAATTTGGTAAGCATAAATTACGTCCAAATGTGTCTCCCGGTAAGAGTATAGAAGGTTTAATTGGTGGTATTATGGCGTCACTTGCTATTATTGCTTTTGCTGCATTACATTATCAGTTTGAAGCCAGCCGCATGGGACTGCATTTGTTAGTTGGTGTTATTACGGTCGCAGTATCTGCACTGGGTGATTTAAATGAAAGTATGTTTAAACGTTGCGCTGGTATCAAAGATAGCGGCAAACTGCTCCCTGGTCATGGTGGAATAATGGATAGAATCGACAGTTTAACTGCGGCATTCCCTGTCTTTGCCTTTTGCTATGTCGTATGGATGGCGTAGGCAAGTATGTTGATATCGCCTTTATCGTTATTTTCTTCACACTCGTCAATCTAAAGGTCGCGCAGATATTGTGAGAACCATTACTGTCCTAGGGGCAACTGGCTCTATTGGTCAAAATACGATTAATGTTATTTGTCGTCACCCCGATAAATTTCGGGTTTTTGCGATCACGGGGCATACTAATTTAGAAGCGCTGGTGCAGCTTGCTGTGCAGTGTTCACCACGTTATATCGTATTGTCCGATCCTGATGCCTACACCTCGTTTAGCAACTTATTAAAGCTGGAAAATTGCAACTCTGAGGTGTTAGTTGGTGCGCAAGCATTAGAGAACGTGTGTTCAGCGCCAGAAGTAGACACTGTTATGTCTGCTATTGTCGGTGCAGCCGGATTACTTCCTACATTGGCTGCGGTCCGAGCGGGTAAACGTGTTTTGCTGGCGAACAAGGAATCACTGGTAATGACAGGTGAACTGTTCATGAATGCCGTGCGTGAACACAAAGCTGAATTATTGCCGATCGACAGTGAACACAATGCTATTTTCCAATGCTTACCGCATGATTTTGAATACGGAAATTTAGAAAAATCAGGTATCGCTAAAATTTTATTAACGGGTTCAGGTGGTCCTTTTAGAACCTTAGCCGATGAATCATTTGATGCGATTACCCCAGACCAGGCTTGTGCTCATCCTACGTGGACAATGGGGCGGAAAATTTCAGTTGATTCCGCTTCTATGATGAATAAAGGACTCGAATTCATTGAAGCCAAATGGCTTTTCGGCCTACACGAAAATGACATTGAAGTGGTGCTGCATCCACAAAGTACTATTCATTCAATGGTGCAATATGTCGATGGTTCGGTCATTGCGCAATTAGGTAACCCTGATATGCGCACGCCGATAGCCTACGGTTTAAGTTTTCCCCATCGAATTACATCAGGTGTAAAAGCCGTCGATTTTTCAAGCTTAACTGACTTTAGTTTTTCGAGGCCGGATAAAAAACGATACCCTAATTTGTACTTAGCCATTGAAGCTTGCAAGCAAGGACAAGCGGCAACGACCGCCATTAATGCAGCCAATGAAGTGGCTGTTGATGCGTTTTTAAACCGACAGATTAAGTTTACCGACATTGCTAGGGTGAACGAACAAGTGCTGCAAAAAACAGATTTCATTGAACTCACTTCTATTGTTCATGTCATAGAACATGATGCAGAAGCCAGAATTTTAGCGCAAGAAATAGTAAGGAAGTTGAATTAGTGTTTGAAATTATCCGAAACATTGGTGCCTTTATAATGGCATTAGGTATTTTAGTGGCCGTGCATGAGTGGGGACACTTTATTATTGCCAGAAAGTGCGGGGTTAAAGTCCTTCGCTTCTCTATTGGTTTCGGTAAACCACTGTATAAAAGAATCACATCGACTGGAATGGAGTTCGTCATTGCGGCCATCCCGCTCGGCGGCTACGTAAAAATGTTAGACAGTAGGGGCGATGATGTTGCGGAGCAAGATAAAGCTCAATCCTTTGATATTCAACCCGTATGGAAACGCTTCGCAATCGTCGCTGCAGGGCCAGGCATCAATTTTTTATTCGCGATTTTTATCTTGATGGTTGTTGCCATGATTGGGCAAGACAAAGCAAAACCTTACATAGGCGAGATAAATCCTGAGTCCTATATGGCTGCAACTGGCATTGATGTCGGTGACCAAATTATTGCAGTCGATGGTGCTGACACCAAAACGTGGCAAGCGGTTAACATAGAACTAATGCGCTTTATCGGTGGTGACAATATTCCATTGACCGTTGAGAAACCAAATGGCCAAGCTATTTCTTACGAAATGAAGATGCCTAACTGGGAGTTTGATCCTGAATTAGACAATATGTTCACTTCAGTTGGTTTTGAACCATTTAGAACAAAGCCTAGTAAAATCATTGCCCTAGTTGTTCCTGACGGTCCTTCAGCTAACGCGGGTTTGCAAGAAAACGATGAAATACTAAAACTAAATGGAACCTTCATGGATGAATGGGGACAAATAGTGGACTATGTAAAGCCCAGAGCAAACGAAACAATTGAAGTTGAAGTGTTACGAAATGGCGGATCCAAGGTGATATCAGTTACCTTAGGTGAAGTTAAAACTGCTGCTGGTACTGAGGGTAGGCTGGGAATTTCTTCCCAGGTTGGGGCATACCCAGAAGCGTATTACTTTCATGATAAATCGGGTCCTTTTGATGCTTTGGTGAAGGGAACGCAAGATACATGGCGCTTAATGACCTTAACTGTGGAAATGTTAGGCAAATTTATCAATGGAGATGTTGCGGTCAAGAACTTGAGTGGCCCTATTTCTATTGCTCAAGGCGCAGGAATGAGTGCAAGTTATGGAATTATTGTATTTTTAGGGTTTTTAGCGCTGATCAGTGTTAATCTTGGCATTATAAATTTGTTACCATTGCCCATGCTCGACGGCGGACATTTAGTGTACTTTACAGCCGAATGGATAACAGGAAAGCCAGTCCCCGATAGAATACAAGAAATTGGGTTTAGGATAGGCGGCGTATTGTTATTCATGCTAATGGCGGTTGCTATTTTTAACGACATCAATCGCATCATATAATAATAGTTTTATAAAAAACATGTTTTGGAAGAATATTAGTAAATGAAGTGTAAACAGTTAGTTCTTATCGCCTTGATGGCATTTACGTCGTTCTCATTTGCACAGAGTAAATCTGAATTTGTTATAGAAGACATTCGCGTTGAAGGGTTGCAGCGTGTCGCCTTAGGTGCGGCACTCACTTATCTTCCGGTGCAGGTAGGTGACCAATTAAATTCATTCCGTATTAGCCAATTAATACGCTCTTTGTATTCTTCCACTCACTTCGAAAAAGTTGAAATACTGCGTGATGGAGGCCTATTAATTGTGCGTGTTTCCGAGCGTCCAACGATTAGTAACATCGTGTTCGAAGGCAATGATGATATTAAAGATGAGCAGCTTCAAGACAGTTTGGAAACCTCAAATATCCGTATCGGTGAACCATTAGACAGAACCGTGCTTACCTCAATAGAAAATGGCTTAAAAGATTTTTTCTATAGCATTGGTAAATATAATGCCGATGTGACTGCTATCGTAACGCCTTTGCCAAGAAATCGTGTTGACTTGAAATTATTGTTCGAAGAAGGCGATGCCGCTAAAATTAAGCAAGTTAATATTGTTGGTAACGAACTTTTTGACGATGAAACATTATTTAAAATAATGGAACTAAAATTTGGTGCACCATGGTGGGACTTCACTTCTGAGACACGCTATCAACAACAGACATTGTCTGGCGATTTAGAAAACATTACGAGCTACTACAAAGACAGAGGTTATTTGCGCTTTGCTATTAGTTCGACGCAAGTATCAATGACGCCAGAAAAAGACGGTATTTACATTGGTATGAACGTAGAAGAGGGTGAGCAATACACCATTTCTGGGGTTGAATTGGTGGGTGACCTCTTAGGTTTTGAAGATTTCTTAAATCAGGTTTTACCGCTTTCTGCAGGTGAGTTATATAACCAAGCAACAGTGACTTACACAGAAGAGTTTATCAGTAAGTATTTTGGCCGATTTGGGTATGCTTATCCAACAGTAACGACTATTCCTGATATCAATGACGATGACAAAACAGTGAAATTATCGTTGTCTGTCGATCCAGGCAAGCGTATTTATGTTCGCCGTATAAACTTCCAAGGAAACGTGATCACGTCAGATGAAGTATTACGCCAAAACCTCAGTCAGCTCGAGGGTACGTGGCTATCAGACCAATTGTTAGAAAGTTCCAAGTCATCTTTGTCTCGTTTGACTTACATGGAAACAGTTGATTTTGAAACCATCCGTGTACCAGGCGCAGACGACAAAGTCGACGTTGAATTTAAAGTGAAAGAACAAGCCTCAGGTTCGTTCCAAGCGGGTATCGGTTATGGTGACAACACCAAACTAAGCTTAAATGCAGGTATCCAACAGGACAACTTCTTAGGAACGGGTAAGCGTATTGGACTGAATTTGTCTACGGTTTCCTATCAGCAGTCAATACAGCTGGACTACACTGACCCTTACTTCACGATCGACGGCATTAGTTTGGGCGGTAGTGTAGGTTATAGTAAATTTGATGGTGGCAATTTTGGTGTTGTTCAATACGACAGCGAACGTTATCAAGTAGGCGTAAATGTGGGTTATCCTATTAATGAAGTGAACCGTATTAGCTTTGGATTAACCTATGCCAATGTTGAATTATCTAGCGACAACACTTCTTTTGAGCAAACCTCACGCTTCTATGACCAATTTAGATCTTTAGATAACCCCGATTCATCTATTAAGTATGAGAGTTTCTTAGCATCAGCAAGTTGGACGCGTTCTACGCTGAACCGAGGCTTATTTCCGACGGATGGTTCGTCTCAGCGTGCCTCATTTAGTATAACAACCCCTAATTCTGACGTTAATTATTTTAAATTTATTGCAGACACTAAATTTTATTATGCGCTTAGTAAAAATCAACGTTGGTCTGTGCTTGCTAGAATGCGTTTAGGTTACGGTAACGGTTATGGCGATAAGAGTGGCAGGGACCAAATATTGCCATTTACTGAAAACTTTACTGCAGGTGGTGCCGATACCTTGCGAGGTTTTGAAGATAACACCGTAGGACCTCGTGGCGTTCAGCGTATTTCTTCACAAATCGGAACAACACCTTTTGGCACACCAATTTTTGGTAGTCCTGATACCGACCAAGTAGGCGTATCACCAAGAAGTTTAGGTGGTAATGCAATGGCGATAGGTGGTTTAGAATTAATCGTGCCGACGCCGTTTATTGAAACTGAATTTGATAGTTCAGTGCGTACCTCAATCTTTATTGATGTGGGTAACGTGTGGGATACTGAGTTTAATTATGACGAATATAAAGATCTAGAGTTTATTGGAAGAACAGGTGAAGGTCAGCCTTCAGCCTTAAGTGATTATAGTGATTGGAGTCAATTTAGAAGTTCTGCCGGGATATCTGTTCAATGGATTTCTCCGATGGGACCGCTGGTATTTAGTTTCTCTAAAGAAATTAGTACGAGAGACGGTGATAATCCTAAATTCTTTACGTTTAACATTGGCTCAACTTTCTAAAGCAGTATTAACGTAGTATCATATTAACAAGTAAGACAAATATATAGTTGGGTGCCAAGGTGCCCAAAACAAACGAAACAGATTAAAGGAGTTTCCATTGAAGATATTCACTAAAACACTAATCGCGGGCGCTATTCTTAGCTCGGCATTGTTGACTACAGCTGCACAAGCAGCAGATCAAAAGATCGGTGTTGTTGATGTACAAGGTATTACTCGTTCATTGCCACAGTTTGCAGAAATTGCACAATTAGTGACTGCAGAATTTAAAGACCAAATTCAAGAAGTTAACACTCAGAGCGAAGAATACAATTTCTTAGTTCAAAAGCTTCAGCGTGAAAGTGCAACGATGAGCGCCGAAGAGAAAACAAAATTAGAAGACCAAATCATTGCGCTGCAAACAACGCTGCAAGAAAAAACAGGTCCACTTCAGCAGAATATGCAACGTCGTGAACAAGAAGAACAAAGAAAATTACTTGGTTTAGTAATGCAAGCTGTTGAAAAAATTGCTGAAGACGGAAAGTATGATGTGGTTTTAAACCGCAGCACAACCCCTTTCGTTAAGCCTGAATTTGATATCTCTCAAGAAGTATTAAAGCAAGTAACTAAAGCGCAGTAATCCGATATATAGCTCGCCAGTCGGTATAAACGATTGGGATATCTACAATCCTGGCGAATATCAGGCCAACCAAGCGGTTGGTCTGATTTGTTTTTGCTCCTCAAAAGTGTATCTTATGCATCCAAGTTGAAGGACAAAAATAATAGAGTGATTGGCTAAGACGAAATCTGTTCGTTTTAGACCGCAAAGGAAATATTTTGGCAGACTCACAAAAGACTATATACATTAAAGAAATAATGGAATTACTACCACATAGGTATCCATTTTTGTTAATCGATCGGGTCACTGATTACGAGCTGGGCAAGTCAATTAAAGGGTACAAAAACATTACCTTTAATGAACCCTGTTTTACGGGCCACTTCCCCGGGCAACCCATTTTTCCTGGCGTAATGATCCTTGAAGGTCTAGCTCAGGCGGCGGGTGTACTTGGTTTCAAAACTATGGGTAGTAGCGACCAGCTATATCTTTATGCTGGTATCGATAAAGCTAGATTCAAACGCCCATGCGGGCCCGGAGATAAGCTAGAGTACGCAGTTGAACTTATTAAAGAACGTCGCGGTATCTGGAAGTTTTCTGGGGTAGCGTCGGTTGATGGTGCAGCTGTTTGCACAGCTGAATTTATGTGTGCAATGAGAGATATGTAATATGATCCATCCTTCATCCATAATTTCAGAATCGGCTACCATTGGTGAAAACGTTCGTATTGGTCCATTTTGTATCATTGGCGACAACGTTACTATCGGTGATAATTGTGTATTTACGTCACACGTTGTAGTCAAAGGGCATTCAAAGATTGGAATAAACAATGTGTTTTTTCAGTTTTGCTCGATAGGTGAAGACTGCCAAGATAAAAAATATGCTGGTGAAGTAACTTATCTTGAGATTGGTGACGATAATGTATTTCGTGAATCATGCACCGTTCACCGCGGTACGGTTCAAGATGAAAGGGTTACTCGCATTGGTAGCCGCAACTTGTTTATGGTCAACACGCATGTGGCTCATGATTGCATGTTGGGTGATGATAATATATTTGCAAATAACTGCACGATAGCGGGGCATGTTCACGTTGCCAATCAAGTTATTCTTGGTGGTATGACCGCAGTTCACCAATTTTGTCATATTGGCGAGCACTCGTTTACGGGTGGTGGTGCTATAATATTAAGAGATATTCCTCCTTACATAATGGTCAGTGGCACTAAACATATACCGCAGGGTATTAACAGTGAGGGGTTGAAGCGCAGAGGTTTTACCCCAGCTGCTATTATGGCAATCAAACGCGCTTACAAAGTCATTTATCGCAATGGTAATACGACTGACCAAGCGCTACCGCTATTATATTCCATGGCAGAGTCAGAGCCCGATGTGAAAATCTTAGCTGATTTTGTCGCATCGTCAAAACGTGGCATTGTTCGCTAAATCGAATGACAGCTAATAAGTTACCGATAAATCTAATAATCGATGACAAGCCACTACGAATTGGTATTGTTGCCGGCGAAGCATCCGGCGATGTGCTTGCTGCTGGTTTTGTAGCTGTCCTCAAAGATAGGTACCCGAATGCTACTTTTGAAGGTGTTGGAGGTAAACATCTCACCGCTCTAGGCTTAAATTCTCTATTTGATATGGAAGAGTTATCAGTTATGGGCTTAGTGGAAGTGCTAAAGCATTTGCCTCGGTTACTGCATATTCGCAAAACTGTTATTCAGCATTTTCTTAACAATCCACCTGATATATTCATTGGAGTGGACGCGCCTGACTTTAATCTTGCGGTGGAAACTAAGCTAAAGCAGGCGGGTGTGAAAACGGTACATTACGTCGGCCCGACCGTTTGGGCGTGGCGTGAGTCACGTATTCATAAAATAGCGAAAGCGACTAACTTAGTGCTTGGCATTTTTCCATTTGAAGCCGGTATCTATGAAAAATATAATGTACCTTATCAGTATGTTGGTCATACTATGGCTGATGGCATCGCGTTAGTCCCTGATCAACAAACAAAAAGAATACTTTTTGGGTTGGAGAATACCGACAAGGTCTTAGCTTTGTTACCCGGAAGCCGTGCGCGCGAAGTAGAAACGTTGCTGCCTGATTTTATAAAAACAGCTGAGTTACTTGCGCTGAATATGCCCACCTTAAAAGTGATCATACCTGCGGCAAATGACGCTAGAGAAATTCAAATCAAGCTGTTATTAAAAGAGCTTAAGCCGGCGGTTCATGTTCGAGTCACGCAAATATCTGCTCGAGATGTAATGATAGCAGCTAATGCAGTTTTGTTAGCATCAGGCACCGCAACGCTCGAAGCGATGCTATGCAAAAAGCCAATGGTTGTTGGTTATAAAATGTCGAAAATGACACACTTCATTATGAAGCGTTTATATAAACCTGATTTCTTTTCACTGCCTAATATTTTGGCGAATGAAGCATTGGTTCCCGAATTGCTGCAGGAAGATGTTAACCCACAGAATATGGCAGTTAACTTACGTCCAATGTTGGAAGGCGAGCCACATGTATTAATATCGCGTTTTACGCAATTGCATAAAATGTTGCAGTTAAACGCAGATCAACAAGCAGCTAAAGCGATTCAAGGTTTGTTGTCTAGCGATATATGAGTAACTATCTATGAGTAAATACCTGCCGTTAGATGTTATTAAAATAGCAATTCAAGGCTATTCAATAGTTGCTGGGGTTGATGAAGTTGGTCGCGGTCCGTTGGCTGGAGATGTTGTCACCGCTGCCGTCATACTTGATCCCAAAAGGCCCATTTTAGGGTTAGCCGATTCAAAAAAATTATCTGAAAAAAAACGTAATGAATTAGCAGTACTGATTAAGCAAAACGCGTTATCATGGTCATTAGGGCGCGCTAGCGTATTGGAAATTGACGAGCTCAATATATTGCAAGCCACTATGTTAGCTATGAAGCGTGCTGTTGAAGGATTGAATATTCAACCTGAACACGTACTAGTGGACGGAAACCGTTGTCCAATTTGGACATACAGCAGTCATGCTGTGATCAAAGGTGATGCGTTGTTTCCACAAATTTCGGCTGCTTCTATTATTGCAAAAGTTGCAAGGGACGATGAAATGATAGCGTTAGACAAACAGTATCCACAATATGGGTTTGCAGCGCATAAAGGTTATCCAACAAAAGCTCACGTAGCCGCATTACAAGAGCATGGCCCACTGTCATGCTATCGACAAAGTTTTAAGCCCGTGCAAAGCGTTTTAGCTTTGTGGCAAGGCGAGTTACAGGACGAGGTAAAATAAGTGTCAGCCAAATTTGTGCACTTACGAGTGCATAGTGATTATTCAATGCAAGACGGCTTGAACAAAGTAAAGCCGATTTTAGCAAAAACAAAATCCATGAATATGCCAGCAATTGCGATCACTGATCTCATGAACATGTGTGGCTTAGTCAAGTTTTACTCCGCTGCTTTTAGTATCGGTGTGAAGCCAATTATTGGTTGTGATATTTGGTTATTGTCTTCGCAATTTTCCGGTGAAATAACTCGCTTAACGTTGATTGCTAAAAATATTCAAGGCTACAAAAACATCACCGAAATTATCTCCAGAGCTTATCGACAAGGCCATGTTCAGCACAAAGTCGTGGTGCGCCAAGAGTGGCTCGCTGAGTATGCCGAAGGTGTGATTGTTTTATCAGGCGCTTTAGCTGGCGATTTGGGTATCGCGCTGACTAAAAATAGTCCAGATATTGCTAATAGTATGACCGCATTTTTTAAACAGCATTTTCATGATCATTTTTATATTGAGTTAATGCGCACAGGCCGCGATGGTGAGGAAGATTATATTCATCGTGCCGTGCAATGGGCTGCTCAGAATGACTTGCCGGTAGTTGCGACTAATGAAGTCTGCTTTATTGAACCGGAAGGTTATGAACCACATGAAGTGCGTGTTTGTATTAGTGAAGGTTATACCCTAGACGATAAACGTCGCCCTAAAAAGCACAGTGACCAGCAATATTTACGCAGCGCTGAAGAAATGACGGAGTTGTTCAAAGACATACCCTCAGCAATCGATAACACGATTGAAATAGCCAAACGCTGCAACGCTGAGCTTACCTTAGGTGAGTACTTTTTACCTCAATTCCCAACTGGGGACATGAGCACTGAAGACTTCTTGGTTAAGGTATCTGAAGAAGGATTAGAACGCCGTTTAGCTAAAATATTTACCGATGAAGATGAGCGCATAGAAAAACGCGCAGAGTACGATGAGCGTCTTAAAATAGAGCTGAAAGTTATTAACCAAATGGGCTTCCCTGGTTACTTCTTAATTGTTATGGAATTTATTCAATGGAGCAAGGATAACAATATTCCAGTTGGTCCGGGGAGGGGCTCAGGTGCAGGTTCTTTAGTCGCCTATTCATTGGAAATTACCGATCTTGATCCCCTAGAATTCGAATTACTTTTCGAACGGTTTTTGAATCCAGAACGCGTATCCATGCCGGATTTCGATATCGACTTTTGTATGGACCGTCGCGACGAAGTTATTGATCACGTCGCCGAGATTTATGGTCGTGATGCGGTATCTCAAATTATTACGTTTGGCACGATGGCGGCAAAAGCCGTTATTCGCGATGTGGGACGAGTGCTAGGGCACCCTTATGGCTTTGTTGACCGTATTTCGAAAATGATACCTGCTGATCCGGGCATGACCTTGGAAAAAGCATTTGCGGTTGAGCCAAGATTACCAGAACTTTATGCGCAAGACGAAGAAGTTAAGGAGCTCATTGATACTGCGCGTATTCTTGAAGGCGTAACTCGAAATGCAGGCAAGCATGCGGGGGGGGTCGTAATATCACCGACCACTATTACTGATTTCTCGCCATTATACTGCGACGATACATGTGCTAACCCAGTAACTCAATTTGACAAGAATGACGTTGAAACTGCAGGCTTAGTTAAGTTAGATTTTTTGGGTTTGCGCACACTGACTATTATTCAGTGGGCCACGGATATGATCAGCAAAGTGCAGGGTGTAGACGTTGATATTACCCAAATTCCTCTTGAAGATCCTAAGTGCTTTAAAGTACTTCAAAAAGCCCAAACAACCGCGGTGTTCCAGTTAGAATCACGAGGAATGAAAGACTTAATTAACCGTCTTAAGCCTGATTGCTTCGAAGATATAATAGCACTAGTCGCTTTGTTTAGACCGGGTCCATTGCAGTCTGGAATGGTTGATAACTTCATCGATAGAAAGCATGGACGTGAAGCTATTTCATATCCTGATGCTGAATATCAGCATGAGTGTTTGCAAGAGATCCTTGAACCAACTTACGGCATCATTCTTTATCAAGAACAAGTAATGCAGATTGCTCAGGTAATGTCTGGCTATTCACTTGGTGGTGCCGATTTGTTGCGTCGTGCAATGGGTAAGAAAAATGCAGAAGAAATGGCTAAGCAGCGCGAGTCATTTGAGCAAGGTGCTGCAGACAACAATATTGATCCAGATTTAGCGATAAAGATATTCGACTTAGTAGAAAAGTTTGCCGGCTATGGTTTCAATAAATCACACTCAGCAGCTTACGCGTTGGTGTCTTATCAGACGCTTTGGCTAAAAACACATTACCCAGCTGAATTTATGTCTGCGGTTATGTCTGCGGATATGGACAACACTGACAAAATAGTGACCCTTGTCGATGAATGCGGTCATATGAATATAGATATTCTGCCGCCAGACCTTAATGCAGGGCAATATAAGTTTACGGTAAATGGTGAAGGCCAAATCGTGTATGGTATTGGCGCGATTAAAGGCGTTGGTGAAGGTGCTGTTGAAGCTATTATAGAAGCGCGACAACAGGAAGGTAATTTTAAAGATTTGTTTGACTTTTGTGCCAAAGTTGATGTTAAACGCGTCAGCAAACGAGTGCTTGAAAAATTAGTCCTTAGCGGTGCTATGGATAATTTAGGGCCGCATAGAGCTGCGTTAATGGCAACCATTAAAGATGCAATTAATGCTGCCAGTCAACATGCAAAAGCGGAGCTTGCAGGTCAAGCTGATTTATTTGGTGTGCAAATAGAGTCTGAAGGCGACGTAACAAATGCATTTGCAAAAGTACCTGAATGGTCAGAAAAAGTATGGTTAGATGGCGAAAAAGAAACCTTAGGACTATATTTAACTGGGCATCCAATTAATCAGTATTTAAAAGAGATAAAGCAATATACTGATGGCAGGTTAGCAGACTTAACGCCGACTAATCGTGATCATTTCATCAGCACCGTTGGATTGGTCATCGGTGTTCGCGTTATGACCAATAAAAAGGGTCGTCGATGGGGTATTGTGACATTAGATGATAAGTCTGCCAGAATGGATGTACGTTTTTACCCAGAGATGTATGAACAATTTGAATCTGTGCTCGTAGCTGACAATTTATTGTGGGTGAAAGGACAGGTCAGCTTTGATGATTTCAATGGTGGTAATACAATAAACGCAAAAGATGTGTTAACTATTGTTCAAGCTCGCTCTAAATACGTCAAACAATTAAAAATAAGTATTCCAGAAAAGTTGTGTACTCTATCAACAGTCGCTAAAGTACAGGGTATATTGCAAGTTTATAAAAATGGTACCTGCCCACTGCATATTCATGTACAACATGAAGATGTTGAAGTAACGATTGCATCAGGGGCACAGTGGTGTGTAGAGCCAGAAGAACAATTATTAGTTGAGTTGCGCCATGTATTAGGCGCAGAGCAAGTTACCTTAGAATTTAACTAAAAGCCTAGTATTATCTAGCCTTTACAATATGTTAGGATTAATCATGAGTGGACATTTTTTGGATTTCGAGCAGCCTATTGCTGAGTTAGAAGCCAAAATTCAAGAACTGCGTATCGTCAATCAAGGCGGCGAGTTCGATGTAAGTATCGAAGAAGCAATCGGTAAGCTAAAAGAGAAATGCGCAGAGCAAACCAAAAAGGTATTTGCAAATTTAGGTGCATGGCAAATAACACAAATTGCCCGCCATCCTATGCGTCCTTATACTCAGGACTATATTGACAATATGCTGACTGATTTCGATGAGTTAGCTGGTGATCGTGCTTATGCCGACGACAAAGCTATTATTGGCGGCCTTGCAAAGCTAGATGGTATTCCTGTTATGGTTATCGGCCATCAGAAAGGGCGTGATACACAAGAGAAAATCAAGCGTAACTTTGGTATGCCTAAACCTGAAGGTTATCGCAAAGCATTGCGTTTAATGAATATGGCCGAGCGCTTCAAATTACCTATTCTTACCTTTATCGATACCCCTGGTGCTTATCCGGGAGTCGGTGCAGAAGAGCGTAATCAAAGTGAAGCAATAGCAATGAACCTAAAAGTCATGGCTGAGCTTTCCGTCCCTATCATTTGTACTGTGATCGGTGAAGGTGGTTCTGGTGGCGCACTCGCCATTGGTGTTGGTGATAGAGTGAATATGCTTCAATACAGCACGTATTCTGTTATTTCGCCAGAAGGTTGTGCGTCAATATTGTGGAAGAGTGCAGCAAAAGCGTCTATTGCAGCGGAAGCTATGGGTGTTACTGCGCCGCAAATTAAAGCATTAGGCCTCATTAATAGTATTGTAGAAGAGCCACTCGGTGCCGCACATAGAGATTACTTTGGTATGGCTGCTAACTTGAAAGCGGTGTTAAAGCAACAGCTTGCACAACTTCAAACGTTACCAACAGAAACGTTGTTGGAAGAGCGTTACGAGCGGCTAATGTCGTTTGGCTATTGTTAGTCGTTTTACTAAAAAGCCTCAATAGTTGGTTAGGGATTTATTTGCCTAACCAATGGTACCATCACTAACGGAATTGTTATGTCAACGACCCCACAGCTCGTCAAAAGTATTCAGAGCTGTGTACCACCTCATTGTAAGTCAGTGGCCATTGCATTGAGTGGAGGTGTCGACTCTGTTGTTATGTTGCATGCTTGTTTAACGCTTCGAGCTCAAACCCAATCTTCTTTTATTGTAAACGCCATTCATATTCATCATGGACTTAGTTCAAATGCAGATAATTGGCTGTTATTTTGCAAGCAACTTTGCGAGCAATTTACACTTTCATTCCAGTGTGAAATCCCATTTCAATATTCCAAAGTAAATGTTCACTCAGAGTCTAGAAAAAGTCTAGAAGCGCTAGCGCGAGATGCAAGATATTCAGCAATAGATCGATTAGCGCCTGCGAATTCAGTTGTTTTGCTAGGGCAGCATGAAGACGACCAAGCCGAAACAGTCCTGCTGCAACTGAAACGTGGAGCAGGGCCTAAAGGGCTAAGTGGAATGGCTGAACGTTTTACTAAAACACGCTCAGTACAATATGCGCGACCTTGGATAAACAACGGTATAGGAAAACAAGAAATACTCGCTTACGCCCGACAGAATGAATTAACTTGGGTGGAAGATGAGTCGAATCAAGACTCGTCGTTTGATAGAAATTTTTTGCGTAACGAGATCATGCCCCTACTCAAAAACAAGTGGCCGCAAATTAATACCACCATTGTTAGAAGTGCATTATTGTGCGCGTCTCAAAATCGATTAATTGAAACATTCGCGATCGAAGCGCTGCAAAAGATTGAAAATAAAGAAGCGGCATTGTCGCTATCCGGTTTGTCCACTTTACCAGACACATTGCTTGGCGAGGTCATCAGACTGTGGAGTGTTCAACAAATTGGTTTTAGTGTTTCTGCAGCTCAACTACATGAAATTCAAAAACTGAGAATAGCGAAAGCAGATCAAGTCGGTTATGTGCAAGTCGATAATTGGCAGTGCCGCAGTTTTAATCAGTATTTATATTGGGTGGCATTGTCAGAGATTGCAGATGATCCAGCACTCGCATACAGCTTTCAAATTGAATTAGATAATAATATTGAGCATGTGAACGTCACTTATGGGAATTTACATCGCAAAGTCCGTCTTTTTGTCAACAGACCTACAAAAACGATTAAAGCGTGGATGAAAGAGAGGGAAGTGAAGCCATGGCGACGCATGACGATGCCTATTCTTTGCCTCAACGAGCAAGTTATTGCCTTACAATTAGGCGATAAACTCGTTTTCAGTGCGCAATTTCAAGCAAGATGTCCAAACACTGACGTGATACAAAAGCTCATTCAGCAAGTCTAACGACGCGGCAATCACTTGCCTCCTGCCGGCCAATCGCCAGCAAAGACAAATAAACGATACGAATTGGATTATCTAGGCGGCTTTAAATAAATTTTTACCAGCGTGCTTTGCTTCATATAACGCCATATCTGCACGTTTGAACAAGGTTTCTTGTGTGTCAACAGCATGAAACGTCGTTGCACCAACACTCGCAGACACGTTATGCTGCGCAAAAAGTCGGTGTTTTACAATTGCCTTTTGAATGCGTCGTGCAACTTGTTCATTTGCCTTGCGGTCACTGTCTATTAGTAAACAACAGAACTCATCTCCGCCAAATCGGAAAGCGTGATCAGAGTCGCGTAATGAACCCGTTAATAAACTAGCAAATTCCACCAACACTTTATCACCTTTCTGATGACCATGGCCGTCATTAACTTGTTTAAAGTTATCTAAGTCAAGAATCAGTAGACCAAAAGTCTGCTCTGTACGTAGGCTGATACTCATTAATTTATGCAGTGAATCGTTAAAATGCGAGCGGTTATATAAACCTGTCAGCATGTCTTTAGTCGCCAGTCGGCGAATTCGATAATACTCCAATGCATGCTTTAATCCCATCGCGTAGATGGCATGTATCTCAGATAGTAATTTGCGCTGTAAAGATGATAACACTTGAGAGAATGCATATGACAATTGGGCATGCTGCAGAGCACCAGGAGGATATCCATAATCTAATGAAATTTTCATGCTACGGGAGTTTTTCGCTGAGTTACCAAAAAATAAATATTGATCAGCAAAGCTTATTTTTATTGAAGTACAGGGTAGTTTGTCACTAAGTAACTCAAAATAAGTTTTCATCAACTCTTCTAATTCAATGGTTTCTAACATGCGCCGCATTATGCTAGATGACTCGCCGCTTGACAGCATAGTCTTCAATTTTTTTTCATTGTACAAAAATGCTTGAGCTATACCGCGCTCATGGGAAGAACCATCCTTTGGTTCATTTACTTCATTTACTTCATTTACTGCAAGGTTATCCATTTGTACTCCGAAATGATTTCGCGTGATATTTTTATCACTGCTTTCATTCGTTTATGCGTGTTTTATTATAACTGCCGTTTTCTTGACACTTAGATCCATTTAAAAGGTATGTTGCATTGTAAAATTGTGCGAACATCATCAATAAACCGAACAATAAAAAATTATTTAAACTACATACTAGCTCTGAGCTTTGTGCTGTAGTTTATTAGTCATATTCTTAGTAGCTAACAGTTTTCGCTGGTAATAAGCCTTTGTGTGTCTTGTTTCTTGTATCACCTGATTTTGCTAGCTATATGTGATGCGTAACGATAGTGCTAACGTGTAATCTACAATCATTAAGCAATAGTCGTGCCTGTTTTATGATTTTCAAATAGGGGGGTGTTTTGAACCAAGCTTTTATCAATGTTATCGCTTTAATGGCCTTGTCTGTGTTCTTGGTATGGTGTTTTAAACGGGTGGGATTGCCTGCGATACTTGCTTATCTGCTAGTTGGTGTAATGGCCGGCCCTGAAGTACTCTCTCTTTATAACGACCCTGATCAAATGCATTTGTTGGCAGAAGTTGGCATCGTGTTTTTGCTATTTTCATTAGGGCTCGAATTTTCATTGCCTAAACTAGTTGCTATGCGCAATTTAGTGTTTGGTGTAGGCGCAGGGCAGATGCTTTTCACAACCGCGCTCTTTGCTGGCATCGCATTATTGTTTGGTCAGTCGATAAGCACTTCAATTATTATTGGCGGTATGCTTGCATTATCCTCTACTGCTATTGTGATAAAGCAAATAGATGAAGCGGGTCGCCTTAATACGCCTCGCTCACAAATGGCCGTCAGTATATTGCTGTTTCAAGACTTAGCTGTTGTGCCTTTTCTTATTGCGATCCCGTTATTAGCGCCAAGTTCAGACCAAAGTGTGGGTTTTGCATTGCTTATGGCACTATTTAAAGGCGTTGTTGTTGTCGTGTTACTGCTCTCTGTTGGTCGTTGGTTGCTTCCTCGAGTTTTTAACGAAATTGCTCGCACAAGAACTGATGAGCTATTTGTTCTCACCACAATTTTCGTCGCGTTATTAGCTGCAGGGACCACTTATGCTTTTGGTTTGTCTATGGCGTTAGGTGCATTTTTAGCCGGTATGATGTTAAGCGAATCTCAGTACCGACACCAATTAGAAGCGGATATCCGTCCGTTTCGTGATATTTTGATGGGCTTATTCTTTATCACGGTGGGCATGAAACTGGAGCTCAATGTCCTGATCTTTGAGTTTCATTGGGTCCTGTTGGGGCTACTCATTATGGTGATATTAAAAACCTTAGTCGTGAGCTTTAGTGCATTCATTTTTAAGCAAAATAAGCGAGATGCTTGGGCTGCAGGAATGAAGTTAGCGCAAATGGGAGAATTTAGTTTTGTTATCGCCGCTTTGGCTGTACAGAATCAGGTTCTAAGCTCTAAACAGTCTTCAATGATAATAAGCATAGGATTGTTGAGCATGGCGATAACGCCATGGCTTATTAATGTCAGTGGTAAATTTGCTCAATGGATTGCACCGAACAAAGATATCGAAGCCATCACAAGCGAACTTACCCAACATGAAGCTAAAGATTTTACTAACCATGTGCTTATATTAGGATTTGGTAGAGTGGGGCAATCGGTCGCTCGCATGCTCAAGCTTGAGGGGATTAAGTATGTAGCGTTAGACTTCGATCCGATTCGAGTGCATGAAAGTCGCTCAGCTGGGGAGAACGTGATGTTCGGTGATGTATCACAACGTGACTTACTGAAATCAGCCGGTATTATAAATGCGCAATTGGCGCTTATTACTTTTGATCATCATGACAAAGCGTTAAAAGTGGTTAATGTTATTACCGGTTTAAAACCAGGCTTACCTGTTGTTGTGCGAACCAGAAAAGACTACCAATCCGATGATTTTTATTCAGCTGGGGCTTCACAAGTAGTGCCAGAAATACAAGAAGGCAGTTTGATGCTGGTGTCTCAAGTTTTACATTATGCCGGTGTGCCTATGTCTCGTATACTCAAGCGCGTGCGCAATGAACGCAAGAAAGGCTACCAGCACATGCATGGATTTTATCCTGGCGAAACAACTGAAATTACGTATGGGACAAAAGACAAACTCGAATTTATGCACGCGGTTATGATTCCTAATGGTGCTTTTGCGGTCAACAAAACCATCAGGGAATTGGATATTGAACGTAGGCGCGTCAAAATCACTGGATTAAGACGCAACAATAAAGAAGTAGAAGAACCGGATTCAGATACGCTCATCATTGCTAACGATGTATTAGTCATTTCAGGAAAGCCCAGAAGAGTTGAACGTATCGAGAACTTTTTACTTTACGGAAATTAATCAAATAAAATAAATCAAATGCAGTAAAATGCTCTCAATTAATAATTTTTAGGAAAGTGAAATTGGCCGTTCATTGGTTCCCAGGGCATATGCACAAAGCCCTAAAAGAAATAAAAGAAGCGCTTAGTCAGGTTGATATTCTGATTGAAGTTCTTGATGCGCGTATTCCGTATTCAAGTGAAAACCCCGAGATAGCGAAGATAAGGGGAGACAAACCTTGTCTAAAAATTCTAAACAAGGCCGATTTGGCGGATCCGGAAATGACGGCTAAGTGGCAAGAGCATTTGGAAGCAGAACGGGGAGTGAAAACGTTCACAACGTCGACTGATGATCCAGCAAAAACCAAACAAATCATCGAGCTTATTCGCAAAACATGTGCGCAAAAAGACGCCTCGGTAAAAACTATAAACGCGATGATCATGGGTATTCCTAATGTTGGAAAGTCGACCTTAATTAATATTCTAGCTGATCGCGTTATTGCAAAAACAGGTAACGAACCTGCAGTCACTAAAAATCAACAACGTATTAATTTAGGTAGCGGTATCGTTTTGTTTGACACGCCTGGTGTGCTGTGGCCAAAACTTGAAAATCCCAACACAGGTTATCGCTTAGCTGCTTCAGGAGCGGTGAAAGACACGGCTATGGAATATGATGATGTTGGCTTTTATGCGGCTGATTATCTAATTAAAACGTATCCTGAATTTATGAAAGAACGTTTTAAAATTGATGACTTACCTGATACTGAAATCGAATTTTTAGAACTTGCAGCAGCAAAACGAGGCGCCTTAAGAGCAGGCGGTCGCGTTAATCTGCATAAAATATGCGAAGTATTGATTAACGAACTTCGCTCAGGAAAGTTAGGCCGGATAACCCTTGAAACACCAGAGATGCTGATCAAGGAGAAGAAAGAAATGGCTGAAATGGCGGCGAAAAAAATAGCCGATAAAGATAAACGTAAACAGAAATTCAAAGATGGTTCGTTAACACCTGATAAAAAAGACAGAAAAGAAAAGCGCGAAGAAAAAAGAGCAGAGCAAAGTGCACGGATGAAGAAGCGCGATTAGCGCCCCGTTCCTATGATTTTTATGTAATGCTAACTCAAAGTAGGAGTTAGCACATATTCAAGAGCGCCGGTTATAGCTGCCACTTGGGCTCTGATGCAAACCTCAGGTGTTGCATTGGGGCTATCTGGATAGACTTCAGTTGTACTGACATAAATAGCATTTGTAAAGCCACCGCATAAAAATAGCGGTTTTTTATCGTAGTTAATAACGCCGAATTGATGGACATCTGAACCAATTATTTTACCACTGCTGTCAGCCTCGGCAATGTGAGTCACTTGCTTTACGGCATTAATAATAGCGGTTTGAAAGTCGTTTTGCGGACGTGCACTATCGCCAACGGTATAAAAACCATCAGGAATTTCCCAAAGGCCTTGTTCAATAGCGTCTCTCGCTGCTAATGCTGGACGAAACTCAGAGTTGTCGGTATCAGTAGTTTCATGCAAATCAATATGCATAATGATGTTGAGGCCTGACGCCTTTGCACACTGCATGGCTAAATTAGCTTCGTCCGTTGGCCCGTCGTTATAAAACGACCTGTTGGGGTCAACCGTATGCGGGTTCCATCTATTTATTGTTTCGTAGCCCCAAGGACTAATGCAAGGAAGGACCAATATGTTAGCCTTATCCGAGTATTTTTTAGCGTCGTTTTCAATAAAATCTAAAGCACCATGAACGCCACTGGTTTCATAACCATGCACGCCACCTGACACAAGGATTGTTTCACGGTCTTTATCAAACGTGCCTATTTTGACACAATATAATGGATAGTCAGAAAAGCCTAAATGAGCATAAGCCAACACTCCATATTGTTCAACCTGATACTGAGTATTATCCAATGCTGCTAACCTTTGTTCGATGTCCTCAAAGTAGCTTCGTTTTTTAGTCTGTGCTGACAGCCATTGCCGCTTCTCTGCTATGTCCCAAGCTTTTCCCAGTGTGCCAATTGAATAATCGTTATCTTGAGTAGTCATTTATGTTTTTGGTTCCTATTTTAGATCCGCAAATTGTTGGTTTAAAGAATACTTTTCATCGGTAACAATTCGCTCTAGTGTTTCAATTCGTGCGCTCATTTGCTGAATTTGCACTTGCATTTCGTCACGTTCTTCTTTACTCAATTTATTAGATTCTTTGTTTTTCTTATTAGATAGTGTAGATATAATACTAGTTATCCCACCCACAACAATAGCTACAATAAAAATCGCGGTTAAATTCATTCTAATTCTCCTATTTTGATATTATTCGGTAAGCAAAGTCATTGTCAGTTTTATTTGTAGTTGTTAATAACTGAATTAACGATTATCACAGACTAAAAGGTTATTGGCCTCGCACCTCGCATTATTAATAATAGATATTTCGTCTCCACTAATAAAGGCTAATGTGCTTAAAATCGACACTTTATGCCATATTACAAAATATAGTCGCCAATTACTGATGACATTGCTTATTTTTGTATTGGTGTCTGGGTGTCTCCACTTAAGGCTCAGTATAAGCTCCTGCAAAACCTTTGCCATAAATATAATATAATAAAATCAGCATGTTATCTTTTTAATTGATAGAGTTAGTAATATATTTTTAGTCAATGGACTAATAATAGGTGAATTTGACCATAATTAAATTGTAACTCCTTATCTTTATTAAAGATTATTGTGAACGTGGCGTAACGATATAGGTGACTATAAAAGTCACGATAAAAGTGACACGGTTCTAAGGGCTTAGTATGATGAAAGAACAGTATGTAGACACCGCATTTTAAACAAGCGAAGTTTGAATGATAAATACCAACAAAAAGCAGTCTGTGCAGATTACATCGAGTCAAATCATTAAAAAACCCAATCAACTGCAAAAAAGTATTGTTGAAGTGAGTCATTGGTCTGAAGAAGGTGAAAACGAGGTTGATGCCTCATTTATGCGCCAAGCAATGTTGCTCGCTGAGAAAGCACAAGCGATTGGCGAAGTACCTGTGGGCGCAATTATCGTCGTGGATTCTATGATCATTGGGCAGGGCTATAATCAGTCGATAGCGCTGCACGAGCCATCTGCTCATGCCGAAATGCTGGCATTAAGAGAAGCAGCTAAAAACCTGGAAAACTACAGAGTCCTCGACGCTACCCTATACGTTACGTTAGAGCCTTGTCCTATGTGCGCAGGCGCATTAGTTCACGGCCGCATAAAAAGAGTTGTATTCGGTGCTTATGATCAAAAAACTGGCGCCGCAGGGACAACCATGAACATTGTTCAACATGACTCTCTAAATCACAAAATGGAAGTTACTGGAGGATGTTTACAGGATGATTGTGGTGCTCAAATTTCAGCATTTTTTAAACAAAGAAGGAAACAAAAGAAAGGCTAAGCTAGCAAGCGTCGCTCGATTCTTCTGCTAGTCGGGTTATTGCAAACAATTTGCGACGTGCCATTATCTTTTGATGGGTTCTTTTTAGCATTGTTCTTCGTTGATTATTCGCTCTCAGGGTACGAGAAGCGATAAAGCTTCTATTTCTTTTCATATATATCTCTTTTTTATTTAACCGTGGCTTATTTTTAGCAAACGCCTTAACGTTAATGATTTTTTTAGCCAACTCACTATTGTGTGAGCCCGACTTACGCACTCAGTTAGAAGGTAATCTATTAATTAAGTTCAATTAAACGGCTCTAACCTTTGTTTTCCTCACATTACCGTAAATATAATCAAACTGTTAGAAAATGTTGTCAGTTTATCTTGTAGGTTCTTGCAAAGACGCTTCAGCAGTATCGTCGTCAGTGTCGCTTTCGCCATTCTGACTATCTGTTTCTTGCAACATTTCTTCAGAGTCTACAGGAAACTCGTCGATTAAAGGCAACTCCGTTTGGTCTTCTAACCAAATTAACGTGTCATAATAGCGGCGAATATTATCCACATAATTAACTGCTTCGTCTCCACGCGCATATCCATATCGTGTCGATTTGTAGAATTTTTTCTGCCGCAGTAGTGGCAAGTGCTTTTTTACATCTACCCATAAATCAGGATTATAGCCTTGGCGTTCTGTTATTACTCGAGCATCTTCTAAGTGTCCTAAGCCAACATTGTAGGCGGCAAGTGACATCCATATACGATCTGGAGACTGTATTCTTGCGGGTATTCTGCGTAACAAACTACTGAAATATCGAGAGCCACCACTGATGCTTTGTTCAGCATCAATACGTGAGGTAACCTTCATGTCCTTGGCGGTGCCTAACGTTAGCATCATCATGCCGCGCACACCTGTCGGCGATGTCGCTTTTGGTTTCCAATGACTTTCTTGGTAGCTCATAGCAGCCAGCAAACGCCAATCATTATCACCAGCATAGGCTTCAAATAATTCTTTATAAACAGGGAGAATTTTGTCTACAGATCGCATAAATGCGCGAGTATCAACATAATCGAATGACTGAACGTGACCAAAGTATTTATCTTCCAGCGCACTAAAAAAACCAGTAGATTGAATACTACCGAAATACTCGATTAATGCAGCTCGCAACGAATCATCTGTGTCCTTATTTAGTAACCAGCCGATTTCTAAGGTATCAGTTACAGAAAATCCGATGCCAAGGTTTGGATAGCGTCTGCGCGCAACAGCTAAGATATTTGAATCAGAAATGGTATAATCTAATTCATCTTTGGACACCATTTCTAGTAACTCTTCAATATCCTTTTCATCAGTTTCAGTCCAAAACATAGTTTCACTCTCGTCAATTAATGACGTTAGCGGCTCTCGATATAAATCGTTAGCTACGATGGTTAGATTACCTTCTAACTGCTCAATGTCACGCGGGCGATCTTCGCCTTTCTTGTACACCAATTCAAAATTAACAGATTGATACGCAGGGCCAAATCTATATTTTGATTTACGCTGTTCCGTCATGGTGATATTAGCAGCAATTAAATCTATTTGATGATTGTCCAGCTGAGGTAATAATTCTCTGTAAGAGTAGTACGGGTAAACTTCTAGTTTGACGCCTAGGTAATCTGCAAAGCCTTGTGCGAGCTCAAATTCAAAGCCTTCAGGCGATGTTGGTCCATTATAATAGGTTGTTCGACCATAAACGGAGCCTACTTTTAATACGCCCGCGTCCAAAATAGAACTCAAAGATGAGGACGGCTGCTGTTGAGAGCAGCTACTGAGCGCTAAAAATGCACAAATAGAAAGTATACCCACAATTATCTGATTGAATTGCTTGGCTATTTTTCTATTAAGTAATGGTTTGTTGTTAATGTTGATCACCATCAATATTCGCGTTTTTGATTTCATGAATACCATTGTGACTAACTTTAGCCAAAGCATCCAGTAAGTTATTGCAAAAAAAGTAAAATTCTCCTTACATCATGACTTATCAATCGCTTGTTTTTGCTCTATAATCTGCCGCCAATTGCTGACCTTCGCCTTTGCTTGCAAATATCTGCATTGCGGCCTCAAATTGGTATCCAAATTATGTTAATTCTTCGCGGTTCATCTGCTCTTTCTTCATTTAAACAAGATAAACTATTGGCACACTTCGCCGCCTTAGGAATAGGTGTGTCGAGTGTTCAAGCTCAATATGTTCATTTTGTCGACCTACAAAGTGAGTTGAATGAAGCTGATATGTCGGTGCTGTCGCAACTATTGACGTATGGACCTAGCACTGAAAATATTGATGATTCTGGTTACTTTGTCTTAGTTACGCCGCGTCCGGGGACTATTTCACCTTGGGCATCAAAGGCGACGGATATTGCGAAGAATTCAGGATTGTCACAAATACACCGAATAGAACGAGGTATTGCTTACTACATCGAGTTTAGTGACAAAACGGCTAATTTTGCAGTCAGTGATTTGGCTGCTATTGCTGCACCGCTTCATGATCGAATGACTCAGGCAGTATTTACACAACTCGAAAATGCACAACAATTGTTTGTACAAGCTGACGCGAAGCCTTTTTCATCAGTACCTATTCTCGAAGACGGTAAGGTCGCACTTGAGCAAGCAAATAAAAAATTAGGCCTCGCATTAGCCGACGACGAGGTTGATTATCTTTTTGATAGTTTTACAAAGCTAGGCCGCAATCCAAATGACATTGAATTGTATATGTTCGCCCAAGCCAACAGTGAGCATTGCCGTCATAAAATATTTAATGCGGATTGGACTCTTGATGGTGTGGCTCAACCTAAATCACTATTCAAAATGATCAAAAATACGTTTGAAGTGTCGAGTGACTATGTGCACAGCGCTTATAAAGATAACGCTGCTGTCATGGAAGGTTGGAAAGCAGGGCGTTTTTATCCAGATGCTAAAACTCAAGCCTACGCTTATCATCATCAAGATATTGATATTTTAATGAAGGTTGAAACGCATAACCATCCAACGGCCATATCACCGTTTGCTGGCGCAGCTACGGGTTCAGGCGGCGAAATTAGAGATGAAGGTGCAACTGGACGAGGTTCTAAACCAAAAGCCGGTTTAGTCGGCTTCACCGTATCTAATCTTAATATCCCAGCACTCCCCCAACCGTGGGAAGTTGCCTATGGTAAACCTGCTCGTATAGTAACAGCACTCGATATAATGTTAGAGGGCCCTCTAGGTGGAGCTGCATTTAATAACGAATTCGGTCGCCCAAATATACTAGGTTACTTCAGAACATTCGAACAAAAAGTAGATAGTTTTAATGGCGAAGAGGTACGCGGTTATCACAAGCCCATTATGTTGGCTGGTGGACTAGGTAATATAAAGAAAGATCATATACAAAAAGCTGAGATTACGGTTGGTGCGAAACTAATTGCATTAGGCGGGCCAGCAATGAACATCGGTCTTGGCGGTGGGGCAGCGTCTTCAGTCGCTTCTGGTGAAAGTAATGCTGATCTTGATTTTGCATCTGTGCAGCGCGAAAACCCAGAAATGGAAAGACGTTGCCAAGAAGTTATCGACAAGTGTTGGCAACTAGGTGATGACAACCCCATCCAGTTTATCCACGATGTGGGGGCAGGCGGTCTATCTAATGCTTTCCCTGAACTAGTTAATGACGCCGAGCGTGGCGGTATATTTGAGCTTCGAAATGTACCAAACGATGAGCCGGGTATGTCGCCATTGGAAATTTGGTGCAACGAATCTCAAGAACGTTATGTGATGTCTGTCGCGCCCGAAAACCTAGCTGTGTTTGAAGCAATTTGTCAGCGTGAAAGAGCACCGTTTGCAGTGGTCGGTGAAGCAACGCGAGAGCAAAAATTAACCTTAACTGACAAAAAGTTTGGTAATAAACCAATTGATATGCCATTGGATGTATTGCTAGGTAAGCCACCTAAAATGAGCAAGAATGTGGTTTCCTCAACAGCGAAGGGCGATGTGTTTGATACAATTGCAATTGATGTTGAAGATGCGATAAAACGCGTTTTACAGTTACCCACGGTAGCGGACAAGACCTTCCTTATCACCATTGGGGATCGCTCCGTTACTGGCATGGTGGCGCGCGATCAAATGGTGGGTCCATGGCAAGTACCTGTTTCAGATGTGGCCGTGACCACATCTGCATTTGACACCTATTGTGGTGAAGCGATGTCAATTGGTGAGCGCACGCCCGTTGCTTTGTTAAACCATGCAGCGTCGGCGCGTTTAGCTGTTGCTGAGTCGTTAACTAATATTGCTGGTACAAATATTGGTGATATCAAACGTATTAAGTTGTCTGCAAACTGGATGTCCGCTTCTAATCACCCTGGTGAAGATGCAGGATTGTACGCAGCGGTTAAAGCGATAGGTGAAGAGCTGTGTCCTGAACTGGGCCTAACTATCCCTGTTGGAAAAGATTCAATGTCGATGAAAACGGCATGGCAAGAAAATGGAGAGGAAAAAGCGGTAACGTCTCCACTATCATTAGTTATTACCGCTTTCGGCGCAGTAAAAGATGTGCGTAAAACGATTACCCCACAACTACGTCAAATGGATGGCGGCAGTTTGATGTTAATCGATTTAGGTAATAAACAAAATCGTATGGGTGGTTCATGTTTAGCTCAGGTTTATGGAAAACTAGGCCAAACGACGCCTGATGTTGATTCCGCTCAGCAATTAAAATCGTTTTACTTATTGATGCAGGAACTTGTCGAGAAAGAACTCATCAGTGCTTATCATGATCGCTCTGACGGCGGATTGTTTGTGACTATTACCGAGATGGCTTTCGCTGGTAAAGCGGGCGTAGAAGTAGATATTACAGGTTTAGGCAATGATGTCGTATCGACTTTATTTAGCGAGGAATTAGGCGCAGTTATACAAGTAAGCGATAAAGCTAAAGAAGCGGTGTTAGCATTGGCTGCAAAGTATGAATTAAGCCAATTAATCCATACTATTGGCACCGTATCTGATAAAGACCAAATTGCTTTCTTCAATAAAGGCAAATGTCTTGTAAAAAACACCCGTACTTATTTTCGCCTGTTGTGGTCAAGCACCACCTTTGCAATGCAAACGCTGCGTGATAATCCTGCTTGTGCTCAACAAGAACACGACGCTAAAAGCGACACGGACAATCCAGGTTTGCACAGTTTTTTAAAGTTCGATGTAAATAAAGATGTGACAGCCCCATTCATAAATGTAGGCGCTAAACCTGAAATCGCTATATTACGCGAGCAAGGTGTTAACTCACATGTTGAAATGGCCGCTGCATTCCATCGTGCTGGTTTTACCCCAATTGATGTGCACATGAGTGATATGTTAGCAGGACGTAATCTAGATAATTTTGCTGGTTTGGTTGCTTGCGGTGGTTTTAGTTACGGTGACGTATTAGGTGCAGGGGAAGGCTGGGCTAAATCAATTTTGTTTAATGCGCAGGTAAAGGCTAACTTCCAAGCGTTTTTTGAACGTAACACTACCTTTTCGTTAGGCGTATGTAATGGCTGTCAGATGTTATCCAATTTGAAGTCGTTAATTCCGGGTGCACAGCATTGGCCACATTTTGTGACCAACCAGTCTGAACGTTATGAATCACGCGTAGCGATGGTTGAAGTCGGTGACTCACCTTCGGTATTATTGGCAGGAATGCAAGGTTCTCGTATGCCTATTGCCGTTTCTCACGGCGAAGGGCTTGCGGAGTTTACTTTGGATAAGCAAATATCAGCGTTGCAAAATGAAAATCAGATTGCGTTGCGATATGTTGATAACTACGGACGTGTAACAAATGACTATCCTGCGAATCCGAATGGTTCAGAGCAAGGCATAACTGGTTTAACGTCACTAGATGGTCGCAGCACTATTATGATGCCACACCCGGAGCGTGTATTTAGAACGGTTAGCAACTCATGGCATCCTGAGGAATGGAAAGAAGATGGTCCTTGGATGCGCATGTTCAGAAACGCGCGGGTGTTCGTTGGCTAGCCAACGCGGCGGTTTCTTTCGCGATTGATCAACTTTTGGTCTGGATGTTTCTTTATTAAAACATATACCGACGTTAAGCCTCCGTGCTGTTTTAGTGCGGTGTGAAAGGCAATGACCATATCAATTTGGCGTAGCCATTGATTGACATAACTCTTTAAAAACGCTGGGAAGGGTTTACTCTGTAAGCCCATCCCATGTTGTACTAGTAGAGTCCTAATGCCTCGTTCATGACAGTCTTTTATCGTTTTATATAAACCGATACGTGCTTCATCAAATTTCATTTGTGTCATATTAAACGTAACGTCGATTTGATATTTACCTAGTCTTAAATTTTTATAAACGCCATGTTGCACGCCGTCTTGCTTATATTCGATAAAGTCGTGTGGACCAATTGGCTCAACCTTATCAATAGTCAATCCATTATCATCCATTTCAACTTCAGCAATCAGTGCTTCGCGCTTTAGTCTCTGGGCGAGCGTTTCGGTGGTTTTGTTTGTTAAGGCGACTTTATCAGTTTTAGATAAGGGTTTAACGTCACTCATCTCTGAAAAAAACGAAGAGTCATGGGGAAGAGAATGCGACATATAAAAACCTCGTTGATTGTTGCTGATTATGTAACGCTTATACGCCATTTAGGCGGACTTAGTCCAGTCGATATAGTGATTATTGAAGTGCTAAGTCAATAGTACTTAATATAAAGTGGGACACGTTAGTCGATTTTGACTTACATCCTGCTCTATTCGACATCCTACTTAAGCGTGCATTCAAGTCTGAAAAATGTGCCACAATTTAATGCTCCACTATAATGATTAATCAAGCCAGTTAGTTAATACTGCTGTGCTGGTAATTATCGCGCCAATCAGCAGTTGAATAGAACAGGTACATCGTTTACTCTCCTTAAATTCAAGCTGTTAGTTCTACGATGGATGTTTTTTTGGAATGACGTTGACTGTCGATTTGCAATGAAGGGAAAAGCGCATCAAGCGCAATCAATCACCGATTTATTGGTTGATAAATCGGTCTTGGTTCAGAGCACTACAAACACTGTATGCCTGCACAAGATAGCTGGTAGCATATGAATCAAACCATGCAAGCCGCGTTGTGGATGTTGGGGGCTATATCAAGCTTTACTGCTATGGCTATTGCGGGGCGCGAACTTGGTGATGGTTTTGATACGTTTGAAATCATGCTGTACCGTTCGGCTATAGGTTTGCTTGTAGTGCTAGTGCTGATCTATGCAACCGGAACGTTCAGCCAGATTGGTATCCGCGCTTGGCGCACTCATCTCATTCGCAATGTCTTTCATTTTACCGGCCAAAACCTTTGGTTCTATGCGGTGACTATGATCCCGTTGGCGCAGGTTTTTGCGCTTGAATTTACCACACCATTATGGGTAATCTTGCTCTCTGCGCTGATTTTGGGGGAACGCCTCACCTTGATACGTGTCATTGCTGCGCTAATGGGCTTTATTGGTATCCTGATTGTTGCGCGTCCTGATATTGGAAGTCTGCATCCTGGCACCTTAGCTGCGGCATCTTGTGCGGTTTTCTTTGCGCTTACGTATGTGTTCACCAAACGTTTGACGCGAACAGAGAACATTGCGGCCATAATGCTTTATATGTCTGGGCTACAACTGATTTTTGGTTTGATTTCAGCAGGGTACGATGGGGATATTGCACTGCCCAGTGCCATAGATATGCCGCTGTTAGGACTGGTTGCCTGTTGCGGACTACTGGCACATTTCTGTATTACTAAGGCCCTTACTATAGCGCCTGCGACGGTGGTTGCCCCGCTTGATTTTGTCCGTTTACCGATCATCGCCGTTGCGGCAATGGTGATCTATAATGAGGCCATCGATGTCTGGGTTTTCGTTGGTGCCATTATTATATTTATGGGTAACTACCTTAATATCTGGTTTGAGACACGCAAGCGCGCGTAGGATGCTCAATAATGAAAATTACTATATTAGCGAATCAAGATATTGCCAGTAATTACGCAATTAATATGCTGTTGGGGCTACTTGTCAATCATGACGTTAGCCTGTTTTTGTCCTCACAGGTAGGGAGTAATAACAATAGGCCAAAGCCATTATTGTCGTTAAAGGCTATAGAGCAACAAATGTTTACTGAAACACTATCAATATTATTAGATGGTGAATTAAGCCATAAAGCCAAATTCAAAAGCTTCGAGGGGCTGTCTAAGCAACTATGTTCACCTGTATCGATACTAAATAATATAAATACAGCAGAGGGCATTGAAAAACTGAAACAAACAGACCCTGAGCTCATTATTTCTATTAGGTATGGCATAATCCTCAAAGACGCAATCATCGACATTCCCCGTTTTGGCGTCATTAATTTGCACTCAGGGTTATTGCCAACTTATCGCGGGGTAATGGCTACATTTTGGGCAATGCTCAATGGCGATAAAACTATCGGATGTACGCTTCATTACATCGACAATAGTCAGATAGATACTGGCAGAACGATAGCTGTTACCGCCTTAACAGTTGACCAAAAACGCTCATACCTATGGCATGTTCTTACCCTGTATGAACAAGGTGTCGAAGAGATAGCTAAAACAGTGAAGAAAATAGTTGATCAGGAGCCAATTGATAGATCAGCGCAAAGGTCGGGTGGTCATTATTACACTTTTCCGACTAGCCAAGATCTACAAAACTTTGACAGTAAGGGCTTAGTGCTTGCAGATAAACTGGAAATACTGGCATTTTTTCACACTCGATATTTATTGACTGACTAAGTATCACTGAGGGTTTCAGACTACGTTAACTTTGCCACACGACTGGAAACCAGTCTTCGCGCATCCTATCACCGGTTTTTAGGTTAATGCCATCAAAAGGCGGTGAGGTAGCACCACCCCGGTCCACATAACGAACATCATCGCCCATGAAACGGGTAGAAAATGCCCGTCGACGATTACGAGTTTGGTTACCCGGTGCGCCATGCACAGTCTTAAAGTTAAAAAGTAAAGCATCACCCAATGCCAACTCGGGGGCAAGAATATTAAAATCACCTTTGTCAATGTCTGGCATCTCCATAAAGTGGCTTTCTTTTTTGAACCACGAAGCATTGGTTGACCATTTACTAGGTCGCACTAGTTTGGGCCAGCGGTGGGAACCTAATACAACTTGGAGGGTATTATCCGGCGTGATGGGATCCAGCGGTATCCAGTAACTGCCGGTCTGTTCGCCTTCTACACAATAATAGGGCAGGTCTTGGTGCCAAGGAGTTGGCTTTGAGGTGCCCGGCTCTTTGACTAGAATATGCTCGTGAAATACTTGTATTCGCTTAGAACCGGTGGCTTCACCTACAATAGCGGCACCAACAGACTGCTCAATCCAGTGTTTGAACTCGGGAATTCGTTGCCAGTTGCAGTAATCCTCAAAAAAGCTCCCTGTGTCGCTAGCACTGACGTTTTCACGCCCATGTTCACTTGGGTTGCTCAAGACTTTGTCGAAGCCAATACGCAGCGTTTCAATCCAGTCTTTGAACACTCCCTTTATGACTATTGCCCCATCGCGCTCGTAGGCAATTTTCTGCTCTGGCGAAAGATAATGTTGCGAGGAAGCTGGAGATGTCATGCAATGTACCTATAAAAATTTTATATTAATAAGATATCAGTTTCAGCTTTGTTTAGATGCAGTAATTTTTTCACAATCGGATTGGGTCAAAGGAAGTGAAATGGTCCGCCCTACAGGATTCGAACCTGTGTTTACCCCTTAGGAGTGTATTGCTTCGTCGCGGTATAGAAAGGCATAAATCGGCGTTGCATCCCTTGTATTTACAGTGTTTCATAAATTAGCAAATGATTAAACGATTAACAATTATTAATCTATATTTACTTTGGTCGCAATATACCCAGGTGAAATTCACCCAAAAAATAATTTCGAGATGAATGAATGGGTCAATTACACCCAGTTTATGGCTTTAAACTTCATTGCATTCGGTGGTAATTACCCAGTGCAATATCTAAACTATATTTCAATACTACCAAATTAGAGACGGCAGTAATATAAAAC
>JAWUVZ010000095.1:0-50363 GCA_034112105.1 Glaciecola sp.
ATGGTTCCATGTGCATCGAGTTAAACTCATAAAATGAGCGTAATTTTTCACCCATGGTTTTGTTGTTTTGATATGCAGGTGGAACTAATAAACGCATGGCGCGAAATAGATCCATTCCGCCGGCTAAGAATAGTTCGAGCATGTTATCAAGTGAGCTTGAATCAGAACCGTCGGTATTTACAAAAGGCGCCGCTTGCATTAAGTCAGGTATTAACGGTGTTGCAAACTTACCTTCACGCGCCGCCGCCCAATCGCGATTAGCCTTTATCGTATTAATTTCACCGTTATGTGCTAGGTATCTGAAAGGTTGAGCAAGGGGCCACTTAGGTAATGTGTTGGTTGAAAAGCGCTGGTGAAATACGCAAATACTTGATTGCAGGTTTTCGTCAGCAAGGTCGAGATAAAAGGCGGGTAAGTCTTTTGGCATGACTAACCCTTTATATATCGTTACCAACGCTGACAAACACGCAACATAAAAATCAGGGTCATCTTCTAAACGCTTCTCGGCACGGCGTCTTGCCATATATAAACGACGCTCTAGATCGTCAGTTCTCCAGCCATTAGGGCAGTTAACAAAGACTTGTTCAATTTGTGGAACGCCACTTAAAGCCAAATCGCCAAGGACGGTTTTATCAACAGGAACGACTCGCCAGCCTAAAATGGGTAACATTTCTCGTTCTATTTCTTCATTAAGAATTTGACGAGACTGCTCAGCTAACGTCGGATTTTGACTCAGAAAAATCATGCCCACGCCATAGTCTTTGGTTAGTTTCCAACCTTTGTCTTGGGCGATTTTTTGATAAAAAGCGTTGGGCTTTTGCAATAATAATCCGCAACCATCTCCTGTTTTACCGTCAGCGGCTACGCCTCCACGGTGCTGCATTCGGTCTAACCCTTCAATTGCCGTTTTGACTAACTGGTGACTTGCTTCACCTGTTGTATGTGCAATTAGTCCAAAACCACAATTGTCTTTAGAATCATTTTGATGATACAAACTCATATTTTTCTCCTTCCTCAGTAACGCTCACTGAAGCACGTTGTCCTTGAACAAGCGTGATACTTGTTAAAAAAGCGACAGAGTCACTGTATTTCTTTTTATTGTTATTATTATTTGAGATTTTTGCTGTCGGTGCTGATTGAATTTTTGAGCCGTTTTGACATTCAGTTATTTCGAATTTTTATGCATTGAAAAGCTGGACACACAAAATACCTATTCCCCGTAAGAAAATCAATTATAAATAGAGGTAATATCAACATTTATTTCATGAATGTTGATTTTATTCAATAATAATAAGAGTAATGTTGAAATACAGTTCTTAGCAAGCCTAAATTTTGGCGTTTTATCTATAGATAATATTAAATTTTAGGTTTGGAATTGTGGCATGAATGTTGAATTTTTAAGGCGGTAAAGTCGCTTTTTTTGAATGAAAATGCAAAATTAGCTACATAATTATTGTGCTGTAGGGTGTTAATTTCGCATGAAGTTATTTCTTTATTGTCACTTATTTTACATTCTTGGTAGCATAGCGCTCTACCTCTTGTTTATGACGATTTCCTTTTATGTACTTAAAAACACCAAATAATTCTTGGGCAATCAAATTTGCAAAATTTGTTGACCGTTTTGGCACCTTAAAAATCAGTATTGTATTTGTCATATTTACTCTTCTTTTCACAATCGCTGGTTCGTACGTAATAAGAACTAGTTTAGGCAGCCAAATTGAAACGGTTGACTTCATCAGTCCGCTGGTTCTGACATTATTGAGTGCACCCTGGCTGCTGTTCTTTTTTAGTAAATTAATTAAACAGCTCGAGCATAGCCGAATTAATTTAGAAGAAGCCGTCAGCCAATTAGAGCGACTGCGAAAAAACGACGTTATCTTGAACCGTGAATTACAGAATAATATTCGCCAACTAAATCATGAAATAGAGCAGCGTCGTAACGCTCAGTCAGAGCGCGAACTTGTTTTTGAAGAGTTAGAACGAGAAATAAAAGAAAAGTCGGAACAAGAAATGGAGGCAAGAAGAATGTCTACTCTGACGCGCTCTATTATTGATGCATCTCCTGATTTAATTTATTACCGTAATGAAGAAGGGCGCTTTGCTGGTTGTAACCGGGTCGCAGAAGAAGTTACAGGTAAAACAGAAGCTGAACTATTGGGGTTAACGCCACATCAAGTTTACGATGAAAAACTTGCTCAGCAAGTCGCGGCGAGTGACCATGAAGTATTAGAGACAAATGCAAGTTTGACACAAGAACTCTGGTTACAGTTTGCCGACGGACGCAGACGTTTTTTCGAAATGCGTAAAGTGCCATTTTTTGATCACGATGGGCATCGATTAGGACTATTAGCGTTTGGTCGCGACATGACCGACCGCAAAAAAGCGGAAAGTGCAATTGCGCAAGCCAGCAAAGACAAAACCAAGTTTATCGCTACTATTAGTCATGAACTGCGCACCCCATTAAATGGTATTGTTGGTTTGAGTCGAATGTTACGAGACACCCAACTAAGCAAAGAGCAATTTGATTGGGTAAGTACGATCTACGCAAGTTCAATTACTTTAGGCAATATTTTCAACGACATTGTTGATCTCGACAAGCTTGATAGAGACAAAGTTGAGATCGATCTGAAAACGGTTAACTTACGTGAATTTACTAATGAAATTAGCAGTATTGTGGGCTTGTTAGCGCAAGAAAAAAACCTAACATTCGAATCTGAAATACTCGAGCCTATTCCTATTTCAATTGAGGCTGACGGAACTCGGTTGCGTCAAGTGCTGTGGAATATCCTGTTTAATGCCATTAAGTTCACCCAAAAAGGAGAAGTGAAGCTTACGGTGGAAGCGGCTGAACAAGGCGCAGGCAAAGCTAAAGTGACCTTCAGGATCACGGATACGGGCGTTGGCATCCCCGCGGGTGAGTTGGATAAAATATTTGCTATGTATTACCAAGTTGATCACCCTGACCACAAATCTGCGACTGGAACAGGTATAGGGCTGGCAATTTGTAAGCAGATGGTTGATAAGATGGGCGGTGAAATTCTTTTGCACAGCGTCGTTGGCCAAGGCACCTGCTTTGAAATCGTGTTGCCAGTGGCAATTAGTCAGCAACAGGCCAGAATGGCAGAGCTGGAAGTCAGTAACTTAAATATTTTGTTAGTTGAAGACATTGAATTGAATGTACTTGTTGCTAAAGCGTTATTAGAAAAATTAGGACAACGAGTCGAGGTTGCTATGACTGGCACCGCTGCAATTGAAATGGCTCGAAAGACTCAGTATGACCTGATTTTACTTGATATCCAACTTCCCGATATGAGCGGTTTTGACGTAGCGAAAGTACTCCACGAAGAAGAATTAGTATTACAAACCCCAATAGTGGCATTGACTGCGAACGTAATTAAAAAACGTCAAGAGTATTTGCAAAATGGCATGGACGATATCATTACTAAGCCGATCAAAAAGAGCCGAGTGATTGAAGTGTTCAATGAATTGTTTGGTGAAGAGCAAAAAAATGATGAAAGGCGTCCAACAAGTAATGTAATCAGTATTCCTAAAGTAGATAAAATATTGGATGTTGATATGTTGCAGATGCTGATTGATACCATTGGTGAAGATATGGTGCGGACCAGTTTAGGCATATTCAAAGACAAGATACCTGAGTATATGGAATTATTGAGTGTTTCACTTGCAGCAAATGAAAAGGCCGAAGTCTGCTCTCAAGCTCATAAAATTAAAGGTGCAGCCGGTTCAGTTGGCTTATTGCGGGTGCTACAAACGGCAAACAAAATTCAAGACGGCGATCATCCAGCGTGGTGGGAAAACGTTCATGATTGGGTAGAGGAGCTCGAAATGGCGATCGATAAGGACGTTGAGCACTTGATTGAGTGGGTTAACGCTAATAAGATAGACGACTAAACCTGAGTTCACGCTCATAGTGGCAGGTATCGAGAATAAAAATGAACACAAGTTACCCGATACCAGCTGGCGAGAATAAGATTGAATTAGAAATAAAGCGTAGTAAATTCATTGCTTATGCGATTAATGTCACTGATAGAGAACACGCTGATGCCTTTGTAAAGCATCTAAAGAAGACTAACCCTAAGGCTAATCACGTTTGTTGGGCGTATATTGCTGGGGCGCCTGAGACCACTGCGCGCTCTATGAGTGATGATGGTGAGCCAACCGGCACTGCTGGAATGCCTATGTTGAAAGTACTTCAATATAGTGGCTTGGGCGATGTGGCGGTTGCTGTAGTAAGATACTTTGGCGGTACAAAGCTAGGAAAGGGAGGTTTGCAACGGGCATATTCACATGCTGTTGTTCAAGTATTAGAAAATTTACCATCCACGCTAAAAGTGAGTCGACTTCAATTGAGAATTGAATATGATTATAACTTTCAGGAAGCTATCAGTCGATTACTGCAACACTATGCTGTCCAAGGACTTGCAGAGAAATATGACAGCAGTGTTATTAATAGCTTTGCGGTAGCGATCAGTCAAGTTTCTGCACTAGAAGCTGAGTTGATTAATATCACATCTGACAATATTATTATTTACCGACCTGACGAATAGACTTGCATTATTTATTGTACAAGCTAATTTGTTGCATAACGTTATTAGCGAGTGAACGCCAATTAAATCAAGAATAAGGTAGCGGTACCTAAAAACGCGAATATACCGACAACGTCTGTGATTGTGGTCAATATAACACTGCCAGCGAGTGCTGGATCAATATTTAACCTTTTCATAATAATAGGTAACGTGGCGCCAGCCAAACCAGCAGCAATCATATTCATCAGCATCGCGAATGCGATCACAACACCAAGCATAAAGTCTTGTTTCCACAACGCAATAACGGAGGCAATAAGCGTTGCCCATATGATGCCATTTAGGAAACCAATTGCCAGTTCCTTTTTAACCAGCCAGACCGCATTACTTTGACTTACATGACCTAAAGCCATACCACGAATAACTAGCGTGAGTGTTTGGTTACCGGCGACTCCGCCCATACTGGGCACTATTGTATTCAAAATCGCTAATACGGCGAGTTGACTTAGTGTTGCTTCAAATAAATCGCTCACCGCTGCAGCCATTAAAGCTGTCACTAAATTAACGCCAAGCCAAATGGAGCGACGCTTTGTACTTTGTCCAACAGGGGCAAATGTATCTTCTTCGTCATCGAGGCCCGCCATGCTCATCATCGAGTGTTCAGCATCTTCACGAATAATGTCTACAACGTCATCAATTGTGATACGCCCAACCAGCGTTTTATTTTCATCGATGACGGGGGCTGACAGCCAATCGTAGCGTTCGAACATACCCGCAACTTCACTATCGCTCATATTGACGGGAATAGTTTTCGCCTCTTCATTCATGATTTCATTTACGCTGATATCAGGAGATGATGTAAGTAGTTTGGTGACAGGTACGGTGCCAATTAAATTATCATGACTATTAACAACATATAAGGTATCGGTGTTTTCCGGTAATTCACCTTTTAGGCGCAAATAGCGCAATACTACGTCTATAGTCACGTCTGGACGTAAGGTGATGGTGTCGGTGTTCATCATGAAACCAGCCGTATCTTCACCATAGGATAGGGCTTTTTCTGCGCGCAAACGGTCTTGCGTATCCATTGACTTCAAAATGCTTTGTAGAACAGGATCGGGCAGAGAGCTAAGGGTTTCAGCTAGGTCATCGGTATCCATGTCTTCAAGCGCATCGACGACACTGGATGGCACCATTTTAGAGATAATACCGTTACGAACATCTTCTGATAACTCTTCAAGTACATCACCATGAAAGTCAGCATCAATGAGTTGCCAGAGTTCGTTACGGGTCTTGCTAGGACTAGATTCTAATAAGAGAGCAACGTCACCTGGTTGCAGATCATGCAGCAACTTTCGAACTTGCACAAAAGTCCCATCGCTAAGCGATTCGCTTATCGAAGTTAATTGACTCTGTACATTCTTTAGTTCAAAAGTTTCAGCCATAAGACCCTATTATTATTGTCGCCAAATCCGCAATGAAGATAAAGCTGCAGCCGCTTGTGAGCCGATTGTTTGTTATAGATAATAGTATAACATTAACCTTGTATATATTAGCTAGTTTAGGTGGGCTTTTAGAACAGAAACATCAATGGAGAAATTTAATTGAGGTTAACGGGCGTTGTCATTATTCGTCTTCATTGAACTTATTTACGATCAAGTTTTCAATCGCTTGCATCGCATTCTCAGCATCAATACCATCACAGCGCAACAAAACTTGTTTACCTTGACTACTCTCAAGCATCATAAGTGCTAATACGCTGTTAGCAAATGCATCTTTGTCGCCTTGATGTATTGTGATTGTGGCTTCAAATTGATTGGCCAATTTTGCTAATTGGGTCGCCGCGCGGGCATGAAGACCTAGTTTGTTAGTAATGGTGAGTTGTTTTTCTATTATCATTCTTTAAATTTCTCAGAAGAAGTAAAATCTGTATCTTCCTGTTTGACTAACTTCAATTCGCGATGTCTAATTTGCACGTCACCATGGCTTGCACGAAAGCTAGTTGCAAGTGCTTCGCTAACGAACACCGAACGATGCTGACCACCGGTACAGCCGATAGCAACGGTCACGTAGCTGCGGTTATTTCTTTCTAAATGCGGCAACCACGTCGATAATAAGTTTTGGATCTGCCAAATAAACTTAGTGACGAGAGGTTGTGCTCCCAAAAATAATTGAACTGGTCCATCTAGTCCATTTAGCAGCTTTAAATCCGGCTCCCAATGTGGGTTAGGCAAGAAACGTGCATCAAACACATAATCTGCATCTCTTGGAATGCCATACTTGAAACCGAATGACTCAAATACCATAACAAGATTAGTACTTTTTTTACCTAAAACTCGCTCTCTGATCAGTTCAGATAACTCGTGTAGTGATAAGTTGTCAGTATTGATATGTAAATCGGCTTTTTCTGATACCGGAACGAGTATTTCGCGCTCAGCTTCAATCGATTCGGCCAGTGATTTATTTAGCTTAAATAAAGGATGAAGGCGTCTCGTTTCACTGTAGCGCTTGATCAAAACATCATCACTCGCATCCAAATAGAGGATTGTAACGTCCCAAACGCTAGGCAGGAAATCGACAATTTCACTCAGTTCATTTGCCATTTTAGGCATGTTTCTTACGTCAATGCTTACTGCTACTTTTTCGCTTTCATCAGCAAGGGAATGGGTGAGTGTAGGAAGGAGATTAACTGGAATGTTATCAACGCAATAATACCCTAGGTCTTCCAAGGCTCTCAATGCTATTGATTTGCCCGAGCCAGAGCGACCACTAATAATCAAGAGTTTCACGTATACATATCCTTTCGGGTTTGATAACTGTTGTTAAGTTGCAGACGAGACAGCTGCTGTTTTAGTTTAGTTATGCAAGCGCAGCGATAATTTGATTTTTGCTGGCGGCACTTCTAATGGTCTTCACAATATTTTTATCGCTAAGTTTTTTTGCGATAGATGAAAGTGTTTGAAGGTGTTCTTGTGTTTGTTCACTGGGTACTAATAAGGCAAAGAAGATATCGACAGGTCTATCATCAATTGCATCAAATTGGATAGGTTCTTCGCTAGTTACAATAATAGCAACTATGTCGCAGATCCCCTCTATTCTGCCATGTGGAATAGCAATTCCGTTACCGATACCGGTGCTGCCCATTTTTTCGCGAGCCAACATGCTTGAGAGTACATCGCCTGAGTCTAGTTGCGGGTTTCCCTTCACTGCAATTTCGCTGATGATTTCAAAAATTCGTTTTTTGCTATGGCACTCGACCGCACATTCAGTGCGGTCGAGTGAAATAATATCAGATATAATCATAATATTTAGGCGACTAATGTCGTTTTGACTTTTCCTTATGTTTAATGACCTGGCGATCTAACTTGTCAATCAATCCGTCAATAGCAGCGTACATATCGGTATGTTCAGCATTAGCGTGAACAACTTCACCCTTCAGGTGCAGCGTTGCTTCTGCTTTTTGATTTATTTTTTCTACGTTCAATACTACATATACATTACTGATATGATCAAAATGCCTTTCTAATTTTTCGAATTTAGTGCCGACGTATGCTCTTAGTGAATCAGTAATATCAATGTGGTGACCAGTTAGATTTATTTGCATAATGTTACGTCCTCTTGTGTAGTCTACAGTAGACTTTTTCTTTGGTTCGACGGGGGAATCGAGAGAGACTCTCGATATTTTGCAATTGTGCGTCGAGCAACTTGAATGCCTTGATCGGCTAACAACTGCGCAATCTTGCTATCACTAAGTGGTTTGCTTACTATCTCTGCTGCGACCAGCTTTTTAATCAATGCTCTAATTGCCGTCGAGGAACATTCGCCGCCAGACTCAGTTGAAACATGGCTGGAGAAAAAGTACTTTAGCTCAAAAATACCGCGAGGCGTGTGCATATATTTCTGAGTGGTCACTCGGGAAATAGTTGATTCATGCATGTCCACCATTTCAGCAACATCATTCAAAACCATGGGTTTCATCATTTCAGGACCATACTCAAAAAAGCCCATTTGTTGCTGAACAATGCAATGTGACACTTTCAATAGTGTTTCATTGCGACTTTGTAAGCTTTTAATAAACCATTTAGCTTCTTGTAAGTGTGACTTTATATATTGTGAATCGTTCGTATTTTTTGTACTTTTACTGAGTGCTTCATACTCTTTATTGACTATTAACGGTGGCAGAGAATCGCCATTCAGTTCTACAGTCCAGCGCCCGTTCTTTTTTGCAACCGATACATCTGGAATAACGTATTCGGCATCTTTTACTGCAATTACACTACCAGGGCGAGCATTAAGGGTTTGCAATAAGCGCATCGCCTCACGTAATTGCTCCTCTTTAAGCCTCGTTTTGCGCATTAATGTTCGGTAATCTTTACTACTTAACAGATCGCTGTGTTCGCTTAATAAAAGTCGCGCTTCTTTTAACCACGGTGTAGCAGGATCAAACTGTGCCAACTGAATCATTAGGCACTCTTGTGGATTGCGGGATCCTGAACCAATAGGGTCAAACATTTGAATACGTTTGAGTACGCATTCAACTTCATCTAATTCGATTTCTTCATTTTGTAAACTATCTAAAATGTCTTCACTGCTAACGGTAAGATAACCAGACTCATCAATTGAATCTATAATGGCAATTGCGATTGAACGGTCAATATCTGAAAATGGAGTTAACTCCATTTGCCATATAAGATGGTCTTGAATATTTTCGGTAGTTTCACCCTGAAAAATATAGTCGTCGTCAGCTGGACCATTAGATATGTTGGCTGGCGCAGATGAAGCACTCAAATACTCATCCCAAGAACTGTCGAGGGGTAAATCATCTGGAATTTGATTGTTTTCAAGCGCGTCATGGCTATCAACGTTGTCACAGTTTTCAGCGCTAAGCGAGTTTTTATCCGTATAGTCTTGAGGCTCTGAGTCGTTGTCTGAGGTGCCGCTATTATGCTCCGTTTCGTCAATTTCTAATAAAGGATTGGAATCTAACGCTTCTTGAATCTCTAACTGAAGGTCAAGTGTCGAAAGTTGTAGTAATTTAATCGCCTGCTGAAGTTGAGGCGTCATTGTTAGTTGTTGACTAAATTTTAACTGCAATGAGGGTTTCATTGATTCCCTTCAGTGATTTTTAGCTGCGATAAAAACCTATTACTAAACATGATTCACCTATAATACAAATTGGTCGCCGAGATATACATCTCTCACTTTTTGGTTACTGAGTACTTCATCAGATGTTCCTGATGCAATCAGCTCACCGTGACTCACAATATATGCTTTTTCACAGACATCTAAGGTTTCTCTAACATTATGATCCGTGATCAACACACCAATGTTCCGTTCTTTTAATTGTTTGATAATCTTCTTTATATCATTAACAGAAATTGGGTCAACACCGGCGAATGGTTCATCAAGCAAAATAAACTTTGGATTTGCCGCTAAAGCTCGCGCAATTTCAACGCGGCGGCGCTCTCCGCCTGATAAGCTCATTCCCAAATTATTTCTTATATGATTAACATTAAATTCATCCATAAGGTCATCAGCCTCCTGTTCACGCTGGTCTTTTGTCAATTCTTTGCGTGTCTGCAGTATAGCCATCAAGTTTTCGTATACCGTTAATTTTCTAAAAATAGACGCTTCTTGTGGCAAATAACCGATACCATGTCTAGCTCGCTCATGCATGGGCTGAATTGTCATGTCTAATTGGTCGATAAAAATTTCGCCTTTATCAAGCGGCACTAAACCCACAATCATATAAAACGTGGTTGTTTTACCTGCACCATTAGGGCCCAACAAACCGACTATTTGACCTGTTGACACTTCTAAACTGACGTCTCTTACAACTTGCCTTGCTTTATATGATTTAGCTAGATGTCTGGCAACGAGCGTACTCACTTTTCCGTTTCCTTTTTAATCGCTTCTTTTGTTTTTTTCAATGTAGCACCATCAAATACCGTGACAACTTGCTGTTTGCTATTGTTGTCCTTCTGAGCTTGCCACTGTTCTTTTTCAATATCATAAATAATAGAATCAGTTTTGATACTAAACGCATTTTGATAAAGTTCTGCATTTCCCTTCAATGAAATGATTTTAGTCGCTTTTTCGTATCGAATACTATTTGCTTTAGCGACAACCATTGTGCCGTCGGCAAGCTGTTGCGTATAACTTGCTGGATTACCAGTAGCTTCAAATACTTCTTTATCTTTGCCAAGAGCCGCTGACACTTTTAACCTATCCGCTTTGATTTCTAAGGTACCTTGAGTAATCTTTACATTGCCCTCGTGCACGGCTACCTTTTCTTTGCCATCACCAAAACTTTTATCAGATGACAGCATTGTGGGCTTATTAAAATCGTCTTTTTGGATAACATCTTGAGCGTTTAATATGCTTGTGCTGGCTAATAAAAGTAGACTAGCGAACAGGTAAATATTCAGTTTGAACATGATTTTTTAACTCGTATTTTTGGGTTTCTAAATTGGCTTCGAATCCGATACCATTGATCATGAAATTTTCACCGGAAATAACTAATGGATCATCTGACGCGATGGTTTTGGTCAATAAATCGATCTCTATAAAATCTGTAGATATTGTTTGAATGTAATTTTCGGGTTGCAAGTTACGAATTTCCACACCGCTGACTAATTCGATTTTATTCGAGTCGTAAAAAGTGCCCTCATCGGCATTGAGTTGCCAGCGTGAGCCATCTCCTTGCAGGTAGATTGTATATTTAGGCTGTGTAAAGTTTACGAACCCAAGCATATCAAAATGTTCCATTTTCTCTGCGCTGACCTGATGGGCTAAATTACCATTTTTGTCGAATAATTTACTACGCAGGTTTTTGGCCTCATAATTGGGAAATAAAGCAGCGTCCTTATCGCTCAAAATAACTTTTTTATCGTCAGCAAGCCACGTTGGTAAAAATAATGCAAAAGCAGCGCTGAAGATTAAGACAATACTGATTACTAGCCTGTTCATACGCTTGCTCCATGAATGTCAAAAAGTTTTCCTTTAGCCTGTAAAATAATGTCACAAACTTCCCGCACTGCGCCACGCCCACCCGGTAATGTTGTACAAAATGTTGCTTGCTTCTTAACGAAAGGGTGAGCATCAGCAACCGCAATGCCGATTGCGCTCACGCTAAACATACCTAAATCAGGCATGTCGTCACCAATACTTGCAATAGTTGCTTTAGTATAACCAAACTCGGTAATTAATTCAGTTATTGCGGTGAGTTTATCTTCTCTATTTTGCATAATATGGTCTACGTTCAGCGCTGTCATGCGCTGCTCAACAATACTAGATTTACGTCCAGTAATAACCGCCACTTTTACGCCAATTCTGGCTAATGCTTTGATACCGTAACCGTCTTTAGTATTGAATGCTTTGAGTTCTTCGCCTTGATTTCCCAATAAAATAGTACCGTCAGAAAACACACCATCAACATCGCAAACTAGCAACTCAATTGCTTTAAAACGCTGAAATAAATCGGCATCAATTTGGCTATATAAGGTATCGACTTTTAACATTAAACAACACCTGCTTTTAGTAGTGTGTGCATTTTGATGGCGCCTACTGGTTTATGCTCATCATTGACAATAAACATCGCATTAATTTTGTGTTTTTGCATTAAATTTAGGGCATCTACCGCGAGTTTACCGTGAATCATAGTAATACTATTAGGCGTCATTACCTGCTGTACGGTCGATTTATGAATGTCGATATGTTTGTCTAATGCTCGGCGCAGGTCGCCATCGGTAAAAACACCGAGTAAGTTGTTATCACTATCAATCACTCCGGTCATACCTAATCCTTTATCGGACATCTCCAAAAGCGCCTGCATTACTGTTGCAGACTTAATCACGAGTGGGAGCTCGAGTTTAACAGCCATAATTTCGTCAACCGTGAGCAATAGCTTTCTACCCAATGAACCACCTGGGTGAGACAACGCGAAATCGTTAGCCGTAAACCCTCTCGCTTCGAGCAATGCAACCGCCAATGCGTCGCCTAATACGAGCGTTGCTGTGGTACTTGTAGTTGGCGCAAGTCCGAGTGAGCAGGCTTCTTTTTCGACGTTTATATCTAAAGCAACATCTGAGAATTTGGCTAATGTGCTATTTGGGTTGTTGGTAATTGCGATAACCGGCACCCCCAGTCTTTTAACAACGGGCAAAAGTCCGGTTAGCTCATTTGTCTCGCCCGAGTTAGATATGCCAATGAGCACGTCACCCTTGGCTAACATCCCTAAGTCGCCATGGTTGGCCTCACCTGGATGCATAAAAAATGCTGGAGTGCCTGTACTGGCGAGAGTTGAGGCAATCTTATTACCAATGTGCCCTGATTTTCCCATTCCACATACAACTACCTTGCCAGTGCAATTAAGCATTAATTCACAGGCTTGATTAAAGGTATCATTCAAACTGTATTGTAGCTTTTGCAAAGCTTCAATTTCATTTTGAAAGACTGCTTTTGCGGTTTTTAAAAAACTAATCTGTTCATTCATGCTGTTACCGCAACCTTCTGTTTTATTCGTCTGGGCACTACCATATACCATCTTACATAAATAGCATGTATTGATAGGCAAAAAATGCCAGCACAAAAATACCACCTTCATAACGATTAATTCGTCGCGTGCCCTGTAAATTGAAACAGAACATAAAGAGCAATATGGTCAATCCTAGCATGACATATGAGTCACGAGCTGAAACATTAATGTCTAACATGCTAGGGATAATCAATCCTGGCATGGCGAGTACCGCTAGTAGATTAAAAATATTTGATCCAATGATGTTTCCTATTACAAGGTCATCTTCCCCCCTACGGACACCTGCGATGCTCGCCGCAAGCTCAGGTAAACTAGTTCCTAATGCGATAATTGTTAAACCAATAACGAGATCACTTACACCAAAAAACTGCGCTATATAGACTGCACTTTCTACTAAGAAGTGAGCACTTAATGGCAGCATAATTAAGCCAACAATTACCCACATTATCGCCTTTTTGGTCGTCACATTACTGGGGATCTCGTCTGCAGTTTCAGCGATTAACGGGTCGTTCTTTTCTACGTTAAAGGAAAACCAGGCCATTACCGCGAGCACTAAGACAAATAAAGTGATCAATATTATACCTTCGGTTAGGCTAAGATAATTATCGGAAAGAAAGTAAACGCCAATAAGTGTAACCAACAGTAGTACGGGTAATTCACGTTTCAGCGTAGTCGATGAAACGAATAGCGGCTTAATAAGCGCTGTTATCCCTAGTACAAGGGCAATATTAGTAATGTTAGAACCTATTGCATTCCCTACTGCCGTGTCTGGATTGCCATTTAAGGATGCGGTTGCTGAAACCACAATTTCAGGTGCACTTGAACCCATGGCAACAATTGTCAATCCTATCATCATAGGAGAGACGCCATAATTTTTAGCAAGTGCTGAAGCACCATAAACAAATTTGTCCGCACTCCAACTCAGCACGCCTAAACCTATTAAAAATATAATGATTTGTGTAATCACGTAGTATTAAATCTCCTCTAAATGGTTTTACATTGTCGCAAAAAGCCCACCGGTTTGACACTAAAAAAGCGTAAAATATCATTCAAATATACTTTTTTAGTGTTTTAGCTCAGTAGTCAATTCCGATTATATATTTTTTGTTACAGATTTATGCCTTTTTAGCCCTTGAAAAGTCTTAATCAATAGCAAAATCACTGTGTTATTACGTTATACTACGCGATAATACACATTGGTTTTAAGTACCCTTGTATAAAATTATAAAAAAACAAAATTAAAACCCAAAAAGTCAGGTCTTGTTCAGCGTACAGTCATTAAATATTGGTAATGTAATGAACTTATAGAGGGACATGTCCGTCTCTATGGGTAAAGGGTTTTACTAATGCTAGGCAGATTGAGCTTTAATTAGGCTAATAAAAAAGAGTTTAGTTGGTAATTTAAAATAATGCGTCAAACCAAGTCGAAAAATAGGGCTTAATAGACTTTAGTATTAATACGCTATTAAAAGTGAAAATCACTCAAATAGGAATAAAACAAATCTAATGTCAGACATTTTAGTTGATATCAACGAAATGCACTTTCAACGAGGTGGTCGTGTCATTTATGACAATATCTCATTGCAAGTGAAAAAAGGCGGTATCACAGCGGTGATGGGACCGAGTGGTATAGGTAAAACGACGCTTTTAAAAGTTATCGGTGGGCAACTCTATCCAGACAGTGGCGAAGTGTTGTTTCAAGGCGAAAATATTCATCAGATGAGTCGAAAGCGCTTGTACGATGTTCGCAGGAAAATGAGTATGCTTTTTCAAAGCGGCGCATTGTTTACGAATATCTCTGTATTTGACAACGTCGCGTTTCCTTTGCGCGAGCATACGAAATTGGCAGAATCAGTAATTGAAACAATCGTCTTACTAAAATTAGAAGCGGTTGGTTTGCGTGGTGCTGCGAATTTAATGCCGAATGAGTTATCAGGTGGCATGGCCAGAAGGGCTGCACTAGCAAGAGCAATTGCGTTGGACCCTGACATGATAATGTATGACGAACCGTTTGCTGGACAAGATCCAATATCCATGGGTGTGCTGCTTAAACTAATTAAAGAGCTTAACTCGGCCCTAGGTTTGACAAGCATCGTTGTTACTCATGATGTGAAAGAAGTACTAACCATTGCCGATTATGCATATATTATGGCGGATAAACGAATTATTGGGGCCGGTACGCCGGAAGAAATTCGAAATTCTTCATCTGAGTTAGTGCAACAATTTTTGCAGGGCAACGCCGATGGTCCTGTACCATTTCACTTTCCTGGAGCATCTATGCAAGAAACCTTTATGGGGACTAAATAGTGAATTGGTTAATTAGTTTGGGCGCAAACACGCTATCAAGATTGAGTGCTATCGGTAATGCTTCTTTGATGTTGTGGGGCGCTTTATTTGCTGTTCCAAGGTTGAAGAATATTCCGCTCATTATCCAGCAAGTATATGTGGTTGGTGTGCAGAGTCTGCTGATTATAATCGTGTCGGGGTTGTTTATTGGCATGGTGATGGCGTTGCAGGGATACACTATTCTTGTCAACTACGGAGCAGAAGGAAGCTTAGGACCAATGGTTGCATTGTCTCTTCTTAGAGAGTTAGGGCCAGTTGTGACTGCATTATTGTTTGCCGGTAGAGCTGGTTCAGCATTAACCGCCGAAATCGGTTTAATGAAAGCGACTGAGCAATTAAGTAGTCTTGAAATGATGGCTGTTGACCCATTGAGACGGATCATAGCGCCACGTTTTTGGGCCGGCGTAATCTCGATGCCTATGTTGGCTCTGATTTTCAGTGCAGTCGGAATCTTAGGCGGGCATTTGGTTGGTGTTGATTGGTTAGGTGTTGATTCAGGCAGCTACTGGTCGATTATGCAGTCAACGGTCGATTGGGATAAAGACGTCATGAATGGTGTTATCAAAAGTATTGTGTTCGCTTTAGTTGTGGTTTGGATTGCACTTTATAAAGGTTACGATGCGATACCAACATCAGAAGGTATTAGTAAGGCAACGACAGAAACGGTTGTGTTTTCTTCGTTGGCTATTTTAGGGATAGATTTCGTGCTTACAGCACTGATGTTTGGAATTAATTAGGAAATAAAATGACAAGCAAAAAAACAGAATTAATGGTTGGTATATTTGTTGCTCTAGCAATAGCAGCGACCTTGTTACTGGCATTGCAAGTCGCGAATCAAGGTATGAGCGGCAGTGGTGAAAGTTACAAAGTAAACGCTAAATTTGACAATATTGGAGGTCTAAAAGCGAGATCATCCGTGAAAGTTGGGGGGGTTATCGTTGGTAGAGTGTCGCGCATATATTTAGATGAAAGAGAACTTATCCCTGTTGTTGAAATGGAAATATCGTCAAATTATATTAAAACATTTCCTGAAACAAGTTCAGTATCAATATTGACTGCGGGTTTGTTAGGTGAGCAATATATTGGATTAACACCGGGTTTCATATTCCCTGGTGAAGACCCAATTTATATTGGTGACCAAGAAGGTGAAACAAAATATATCGTTGATACAAAATCAGCATTAGTATTAGAAGACCTAATTGGGCAATTTTTGTTCGGAAAGGATTCAGGGTAATAATTATGACAGCAGCAAATAAGGTAAATAGTGTGAATAAGCGTTTTGGTAGCCTAAAGAAATGGTTTATCTCAATTTTAACGGCCATGACTTTTATGGCAACAACTACGGTAACAATTGCGTCAGAACAAAGCGACCCCTACGTTATGATTAATGAGGTTGCCTCATTAACGTTTGACCGTATGAAACGAGAAAAAGAACAAATTGAAAAAAACCCAGAACTATTGCGTACAGTCATGGAAGAAGAGTTACTGCCTTATATTGACTACCGTTTCTCTGCATTCAAAGTGTTGGGCAAATACGCGAGTAAAGTACCAAGAGAAAAATTATTAGAATTTGTTTCGGTATTCAGAGAATATTTAATCACCAGCTATGCTGTTGCTTTGGGTTATTATGACGATCAACTTGTTGAGTTTGCTCCTGCGTTAGAGTTTGATGGCCGTTCAGATGTGACCGTACGAGCCGTGATTAAAGATGGCGAGCGTCCTGATATCAAAGTCGCATTCAAGGTCCGCAAAGACCGTCAATCTGATCAATGGCAAGTATATGATATGGTAGCTGAAGGTATTAGTTTATTATCGAGTAAGCGCACTGAATTTGAATCCATTTTGCGTCAAGATGGTATTGATAAAGTGATTGAATTAATGAGAAAGAATATCGCTGAGCCAATTAAACTCAACGATAAACTAGATAAATAAGGTTGTACGATAAATGCAAGCTGCACTTGAGCTGCGAGACAAAGTATTAACGCTAGTCGTGAAAGGTGACTTAGATCAGCTTACGTTAACCAAAGACTATTGGATTTCAATCGATACTAATGCTAAAAAACAACTAACGAACGCCGCTCGCCTGATGGTTTGTCTCAATGATGTCGATAGAGCCGATAGTGCAGGTCTTGCTTGGTTAATTAATTTAAAACGTGATTTAAAACAGCACAACGTTGATGTTACTATTCATAATTCACCTACAAAATTAATTGAGTTGGCAAAACTAAGTAATGCTGACGGTTTCCTCGAATAGAATAAAATAGAGAAAAGAATGACAAATGAAGAAATAGCGGGTTTATTAAAGTCTGAACTTACTTTAGCTGATGTTAAAGTTAAGAGCGAAGGCTCACACTTTCAGATTATTGCTGTCGATGACCGTTTCGAAGAAATGCCAAGAGTAAAGAAGCAACAGCTAATTTATGGCCCGCTAGCCCAACAAATTGCGGATGGCACCATGCACGCTATCACCATAAAGACGTTTACGGTTGATCAATGGAAACGAGAGAAGATTTTTCACTCTTGAAATGAATTAACACTGCCTTAATACAAATACACTAATAAATATAGAAGAGAGCATCCGTGGACAAGTTGGTAATCACTAAAAGCCCGCCATTATCTGGCTCAGTTACAATTTCAGGTGCGAAAAATGCAGCACTGCCATTACTTATTTCAAGTTTATTAGCTGATTCAACTTGTTCATTTGAAAATGTACCCGCTCTGCGAGACATCAGTACCACGTTACTGTTGCTGAAAGACTTTGGTGCGAGCATTAACCAAATAGACAAAAATCATGTCGAAATTGATGCAAGTTGTTTAGAAAGTGTGACAGCATCGTATGACTTGGTAAGCACAATGCGTGCTTCAATCTTGGTTTTAGGTCCGTTGTTAGCCAAACACGGTAAAGCAAATGTATCTCTGCCTGGCGGTTGCGCCATTGGTGCTCGTCCTGTCAATTTGCACCTAGCGGGCCTAGAAAAAATGGGAGCCAAGATCGAAGTCGATGAGGGCTATATAAGAGCAGAAGTCGATGGGCGTTTAAAAGGCGCTCGTATATTTATGGATATTGTAAGTGTCGGGGCCACTGAAAATTTAATGATGGCAGCTACCTTAGCCGATAGCGAGACGATACTCGAAAACGCAGCGAGAGAGCCTGAAATTGTTGATTTAGCGAACTGTTTAAATAGCATGGGTGCGAAAGTAACGGGTGCTGGTTCTGATAAAGTCAAAATCACTGGTGTGAAAAGTCTGCAAGGTTGCAACTATAGTGTTCTACCTGATCGTATTGAAACCGGCACATTTTTAGTCGCTGCTGCGGTTTCGGGTGGGAGCGTACGTTGTGAAAAGGCGGATCCATCAACTCTTGACGCTGTGCTCAGCAAGCTTGAACAAGCGGGTGCTAAAATCACCATCGGTGAAGACTGGATTGAACTAGATATGCAGGGCAAGGCGCCCAAAGCAGTTAATTTAAAAACCGCACCACATCCTGGTTTTCCTACAGATATGCAAGCTCAATTTATGACACTCAATGCCGTTGCTCAAGGTTCTGGCGTTATCACTGAAACAATTTTTGAAAATCGATTTATGCATGTACCTGAGTTACAACGCATGGGTGCTGAAATAGAACTAGAAGGCAACAGCGCGCTGTCTAAAGGCAGTTCGAAGCTCACGGGGGCACAAGTGATGGCAACTGATCTTAGAGCTTCAGCAAGCTTAGTCATTGCAGGTTTAGTGGCTGAAGGTGAGACTATCGTTAATCGAATTTATCACTTAGATAGAGGCTATGAGGCTATTGAGCATAAACTAAGTGGTTTAGGTGCGAGCATTAAACGCGTCAAAGCACCAAAAGCCTGAGTATTTAACATTACTGCAGGATTATCAACCCAACAACAGTATTAAATCAGACCTGAAGTAGGCTAAGAAGAAGCTGAGGATCCCACAACGACGGTTAACGTAATGAGTTCCTCATTACGTTCAATCTTGAGTGTAAGTGCGGTGCCTGGGGCTGTTTGGCTGACTATATTCAATGCTTGGCCAGCATCATTTTCCTCTATTTGAAAACCATTAATAGCAAGTAAGATATCCTTCACCTTGAGGCCAGCATTGTCGGCAGGTCCGCCTCGAGTGACCTCTGTAACAATCATACCTTTGCGCTCGACTAGAGCGTTACCCACGAAGCCTAATTGTCCACGAACAACAGTCCCTGACACAATAATTTCTTCCATTACTTTTTTAGCTAACTCATACGGAACCGCAAAATTAATACCGTCGACAGTGGTTAACCCACGCCCATTTGGTCCTCGCGTTTTGAAATTCGCATTCGTAATTCCGACTAAATACCCATTACTATCGACCAGTGCCCCCCCCGAATTGCCCGGGTGTAAAACAGCATCTGTTTGAATGAAATCAAAATAATTTGCAAGGTTGTTTCGGCTAATTCTGCTGACAATTCCTTGAGTAATAGTTTGACCTAAGTCGAGCGGATTACCTATAGCCATAACGACATCACCGACTCTAAGACCTGTTTTAGGAACTTGAGGCATCACATGCAAATCTTCAGCGTCGACTTTTAATACGGCTAAGTCGGTTTCTATATCAAAGCCAACAATCTGCGCCTCAAGAGTCCGACTGTCTTGTAATCGAATAAATATGGTATCGGTGTCTTTTATTACGTGATAGCAGGTCACTAGATAACCATCATCTGACATCACCACGCCAGAACCTAAATTAGTTCGTTCTGTCGCTCTGCCTCTGAATATGCTATTGGGATTCGGGTTGTCGATACTAACCCCGTATATATAAGCCACAGCGGGTGCGCTTCTACTTATTGCATCATGGTAGCTTAGACGTTCAGGGGGGGTGTCTTCTGTCTGCAGCCAATGCACATTAAGGCCACTACCTTGACGAAACTCTGGAATGAATATAAGAAGAATAGCGGCAACGGTTAAACCGAGCATAATTGGTTTTAGGAGAGCTATAAAAAAACGTTGCAATGAAGCCATGGTAAAATATTCGATACTAGTAGTTAATTAGTAAGAATAACAAAATAATCCATGGTGTTACAGCATCATGAAATAAACTTTCCATGCGCCACTCAAAAAGTGGCTACATGGAATTATATATAGGGTTGCTCAACTATTGTCGAATAACAACATAAATTGTAGCTGTGCCACGCTTTACATTCAATGCCATGACACTACCTTCACTCTCTTCTACAAGGCGACGGAGGTCTGCAATATTAGTTACACGTTGCCTGTTTAAACCAACGATTACATCATCGGACTTAAGGCCAATTCTTGCTGCAGGTGAGCGTGGTTGAACCTCAGTAACTACAACTCCGTCATTACCCTCGGCATCTTTACCATTGTTCATTTCACTACCTTCAAACGCAGGGTGCACCTCTTTAGCAACGGCAACAGGCTGGCCAGCATCACCAAGTACAACGTCGACGTCTTGTTTCTTTCCGTCACGGACAATGGTCAACGTTACATCTGCACCTGCACCCATAGTAGCTACTTTTGCGCGTAGTTCGTCAAAGCTGCTGAGTTCATTACCATTTAAGGCGGTGATGATGTCGCCTGATTTCAAGCCGGCTTTAGCTGCAGCAGAATCAGGAACTACTTCATTAATGAAAGCCCCTTTATTGCTTGGAGAGCGCATAGCTTCGGCAAGCTTGGCATCGACGTTACCGCCTTGAATTCCGAGCAAACCACGTCTTACTTCACCAAACTCTACAATTTGGTCAATTAGGCCTTTCATCATATTAGTTGGAATAGCAAAACCGATGCCGACGTTGCCGCCGTTGGGACCAAATATTGCGGTATTGATACCAATTAATTCGCCGTTTAAGTTGATTAATGCGCCGCCTGAGTTACCACGATTGATTGCTGCGTCGGTTTGGATGAAGTTTTCAAGGCCTCCAATATTCAAGCCAGACCGGCCTAATGCACTCACAATTCCTGAAGTAACGGTTTGACCTAGTCCAAAAGGATTACCGATAGCGACGACAAAGTCACCAACACGTGATTTATCCGAATCAGCTAATGGCAGTTGTGATAGGTCGTCAGCAACGATTTGTAAGAGGGCGACATCGCTTTGTTCATCAGCACCTAGCTTTTTTGCTGTAAATTCGCGACCGTCTGTCAATTTAACGATTATTTCATCAGCATTATCAACAACGTGGTTATTGGTGACAACATAGCCTTTCTCTGCGTCAATAATAACTCCGGAGCCCATTCCACGGAAGGGCTGTTCATTAACTTGTTCATCCGGGGCGCCAAAAAATCGCTTAAACATTTCAGGCACTTGCTGGCGAGTCACCTGCGTACCTTCAACGGAGATACTAACAACTGCTGGAGCGGTGCGCTCAATCATGGGTGCTAATGAAGGAACGTCACCTTTTTTTGTTGAGAATAAAGGTAATGCAGCGTTTGCACTTGATACGCTTATAAAAATAATACAGCTAGCGGTTGCACCGACGGCCAATTTACGAAGAAATGATTTCATTAATCTCGATACTCCAAATATATCTATAAAGTTGAATACCTAACAAAGACTAGTGAAAAACGACTTAAGTTCACTGGTCTTGTGATTTATTCTCTTTTGATGTTTTCGCTTCAACGCCGTGAAATACGCCAGAACCACTGTTTGCAAAGTCACGTGGTTGTGTATCTGGTTGCGCTAACGCAAGGTCATTTTTGTTTACCTTTAAACTATTACGCAAAAATACGCTAGCATGTTCACCGAAGAACGAATCTTTAGAATCACGCTCACTCATCGTCGCTTGGGCTAGTGATTCTTCATAGTCATTTAAATGAGTTGCCAGGGCCGCCGTTTTATTTTGAATGTCAGTTAACGCTTGTCTTGAGATATCCAAGTGCTGGCGAGCTTGTATTGCTAATAATGCTTTGAGTTCCGATTCCGTGTGGTCAACTTTACTCTCAGAATTTGATTGCATATTCTTAACGATAATGAAAACTATAATGCCGCCAATGATGAGCCCAATGACGATCCCAGTAATTAATGTGCTGATTTCCATGTTGTCTCCAAAATGAGGATTGCTTGTAATAAATGATCAGCTATTCATCGATTCCATGCAAGCGCTTATTCGTATTAAATTGTGATAAGACTGTTGTCATGATTTTCAACTCAGTCTTAGGGCTGTATACTGACCATGAAACCCAATTTCCGTGTTTTCACGTAACTATGTGACGACCTTTTTACATTATGATATTTAATATAGGCTGTTGAGTTTATTTTCAACCCATAAAAAATGATTTTTGGAACTTTAATGACCCCTTGGGAAAAATATCAAGATGATTTGTCGCTTATTGATTTTCAATACGATGCGGCTCAAGAAAATGCAGTCAATGAGTTACAACGCTTATATGACGAACTAACCAATCCGAGAAGGAAGCCTTTTTGGCGATTAAAAGTAAAGCAGGCTTTTGGTAAAGGGATGTTAAAGCCCAGCATTCAGGGGATTTATTTCTGGGGTGGTGTTGGGCGTGGCAAAACCTACCTGGTTGATACATTTTACGAATGCCTGCCATTTGATAATAAAATGAGAGTGCATTTTCATCGTTTTATGCACCGAATCCATCAGGAGTTAAAGTTGCTAGGCGGCAAAGAAGATCCTTTGAAAATTATTGCAAAGAAGTTATCGACAGAGGCTAAAGTCATCTGTTTTGATGAGTTTTTCGTGTCAGATATTACGGATGCGATGATTTTAGGTACTCTCATGGAAGAGCTGTTTAGTTACGGGATTGTATTAGTTGCGACCTCTAATATTATTCCCGATAAGCTCTACTATAACGGACTTCAACGTGCTCGGTTTTTGCCTGCTATTGAATTAATTAACCAAAATACACGAGTGGTAAACGTCGATAGTGGTGTCGATTATCGACTTAGAACGCTCGAACGAGCTGAAATATATCATTATCCACTCGATGATGACGCAACCACTAATTTACAAACTTACTTCACTCAACTTGCACCTGAAGAAGGTTTTTTTGACGTCAATATTAATGTTGCAGGCAGGCATATTGCGGCAATGCGAGAGGCTGACGGTGGGGTTATGTTTGCATTTCGAGCTATATGGGACGGACCAAGAAGCCAGTCTGATTATATTGAAATAAGCCGCTGTTACCACTCTGTTTTGGTCGCTAGCGTTGAGCAGATGGGAGCGAGTTCCGACGACATCGCAAGACGTTTTATTGCCATGGTCGATGAATTTTACGAACGCAAAGTTAAATTGATTTTATCTGCAGAAGTGGCGATGGAAAACTTATATTCGGAAGGACGTTTAAATTTTGAATTTCAACGGTGTTTAAGCCGATTGCAAGAAATGCAATCAAGGGAATATTTGGCGTCGCAACATATAGCTTGATTTCACACATGCCAATTAAACATGAGGCGAGCGCATAGCGTGCTATAAAGTAGCAAAGCAATTATCCGAAAGAGCGATACAACGCTGACAGAGCAAGTGAAAAACAGTACAATCTTGCTTATTGAATCAAAACGCGGTGCCAATATGGCGATGCGAATATATAAAATCCATAAAAAAGAGAAATGAAAATGGGTAGAAAGTTTGAAGTAAGAAAAGTCTCCATGGCTAAAACTGCGGGTGCCAAAACTAAGGTTTATTCTCGTTACGGAAAAGAAATTTACGTCGTTGCCAAAAGCGGTGGTCCTGATCCTGATGCAAATTTGCAGCTTCGTAGACTTATTGAAAAAGCAAAAAAAGACCAAGTACCAAGCCATGTTATTGAAAAAGCTATTGAAAAAGCAGCTGGTGGTGCTGGTGAAGATTTCGTACCGATGCGCTATGAAGGATTTGGTCCGGGTGGTTGCATGGTTATTGTCGATTGCCTTTCTGATAACGCAAACCGAACCATTACGGATGTACGTAATTGTTTTACCAAAACCAATTGTAAAATTGGTGCGCAGAATTCCTCTGCATTTATGTTTGATCACTTTGCCATATTTTCGTTTAAAGGTGATGACGATGAAGTTGTACTAGAGCCATTAATGGAAGCCGACGTTGACGTATCTGATGTTGAAGTTGAAGATGGTGTTGTTACTGTCTTCGTTCCTAACACTGAATTTTTTAAATGCAAAACAGCATTGAGCGAAGCGTTTCCTGATTTGGAAATTGATGTTGAAGAAATTACCTGGGTGCCACAAGACAGTAAAGATATTAGCGAAGAAGATATGCCTATGTATGAAAAGTTCATGGATATGCTGAATGACTGTGATGACGTGCAAAACGTATATCACAACGCTAACGTTTAGTTTATACTGCTGCCCGAGTTGGCCAGGCAATCGCCGCTCTATTCATATTTATATGTTTTAGAGGGGAGGAAAGTCCGGGCTCCATAGGGCAGGGTGCCAGATAACGTCTGGGCGGCGCAAGCCGCCGACAAGGGCAGCAGAGAGGAGCCCGCCAAGTGGTTACATTTGGTAAGGGTGAAAGGGTGCGGTAAGAGCGCACCGCATCGCTGGCAACAGTGGATGGCAAGGTAAACTCCACCCGGAGCAAGACCAAATAGGTTCCCTTATGGCGCGGCCCGCGTTGGGAACGGGTAGGTTGCTCGAGCCAATGAGCGATTATTGGCCTAGACGAATGATTGTCCAAGACAGAACCCGGCTTATCGGCCAACTCACTTATTAAATCAAGCCCTTGCAGAAATGCAGGGGCTTTTTGCTGTCTAAATACAATCTTCTAATAGCCGCGTTTCCGTCGCTTGTTGACCGATTTCTATTCTTTATAAAAAGAAATAGAATCAGACGAATCGCAAGGCCGCATACTATTGCACTTGGAGTGAAAGGTAACTCGCACACTCACTGTCAGTTGCAGGCAAAGTGCTCGTTGTTAACAAACCATAACTCTGGTTGATCGATGCGTGATCTGAATGCCATGTGGCATTGTCTTCATTAAGGGTAAACCTGAACTTTCCATAAAGCTCATTTGGATTGCGTTGTAGGCTTGGTATTTGTTGCTCTAGGGGAATATCACTTCCTCTCGACTCGCCGGCTATATTCATTTGTAAACTAAAGCCTTCAGCAAGCAGCGATATCCTGTTTTGATTATCACCAATGGTGTTCCACGAGCCATCAAAACGTTGTCCGCTAATACTATCAGCTGGGTCATCGTCATTATTGTAAGCAATACACATGACTAGTGAACCAGAGCTGTCCTGCGCCTCACCTTGGAAGAATACGACAATTTGGCCTTGTTCTCCGCCATCTTGGACGCCAGATAAGCTTAAATGACTCGCACTTAGAATGCTATTGTCGCCGTTTACACTGGCTAATGCGAAGTCGCTACCAGATGGTAAATCACTGATGCTTACTATATTTTCTTGAATTGCTTTAGCAATCGCTTGAATATCTACATCTATAATTGTTCTGTTTTGCGTGTCATCTAGTGCTTGGGTTGGGTTAAATACACGATCGAATTCAACGACTGCTGCATCGGAATTGAGGGCGTCGATTAGCACGCCTATTGTTTTTGTAACCCGAGTGGTGAATTTCTCTATCGCCATTGGAGACGGGGTTCCTATGTTATCTGCCATATCCATAGGGTCGGCTATACTGGTTATTGCCAAAACGTCAATATTAGCGCTAGAAGGAAGGCGTAATGCTCTAATCTTTGGTAACTCATTGATCAACTCAATCCTAGCGGTCATGAACTCAGTCAATGTTTCATCGGCTTCTATGTTGTCCAGTTCAACTTGATTAGAAATAGTGCTGCCAAGCGGTCGAATAGCCGTTTTAACTTGTTCTGCCACTCGCGTTCGATAAGCTGTAATAAATTGCTCTGTTTGCCCATCCAGCATAGATGCGTTGTGCATATCAGAGACAGCCTGATTATGCATAAGCGTCGATACATTGTTTTGCATGTTGATAGACATAAGCAGACTCTCTGCTAAGCCTTTGTAAACAGAATCAGCCGAGCTTATTGGATATCCATTAAAACCGAGCTCAACGTTTTGAAAAGCAAGGTCATAAGTGCCCGTCAATGAATTAACTAAGCTAGAAATCATAATATTAGCAGTCAATAACTCGTAAGCTTGCGGTGTATCCAGAAAAACGCCTGCTACGTAGTCCATTTGCAACAATTCAGTTGTTGAAACATCAATAGTAAAGTCAAAACCGAGGATGGAAAGTGCTCCTAAAACATCAGTATTTTCTGGCATATAATGCGCCAGCGTCGCGAGCGGCGATAATGCAACCATTGCACTATTGACTTGCTCCTGCCATATCTGAGTATCACCGACAGGCTTTGATCCCAAATCTATCAGTGAGTTAAAGTTACTTAGCGCCAATGGCAACTCTACGGTGGCTGAAAGTACATTGCGAAAAGGCACACCGGTTAATACTTTAATTCCTTTGGCTACTTTTACTTCTACGTTGCCTTGGGTTAACCCTATTTTCAGACAATATTGTTGCAAATGACCCTCTTCAGCTTCACAGTAATTAACCCCTGTATTCGGGTTATAACTAAAATAACCTTGGGAGTCTGTGTAGGCTACAGGCTCGGCACCATCTATGCTGTCATTATCTTTTAGATCAATCCATACTAAACCGTTGGCAATAAAACCATCCATAGCAACGCCTGCAATTAGAGTGCTATTATCGATCGTAGACGGCTGCAAGGCTTCAGGTAAAATGCCATCTTGATCTTCTTGTGCACCACCGCAAGCAAACAGCGAATGTCCGAGTGTTAAAGCAATTGCAATGCGCGAATATTTTGCGATAGTTCTCATTTAGCTATCCCTTTTAAAATTGTGATTGAATTGAAAAACTGAAAAATGCTGACCGGGGAATACTCGAACCATCTACTTCTACGCTATCGCTACTCCATCTAACATCAAGTTGTGCGCGTTTTAATAGCGTTACACCTAAGCTGTAGTAGCCAAGCTCTGTACCTGCAAGATTCTGGCTGTAGCCCATTCTTAATTGAGGAATAAACCAGTTATTAAATTGTGCTGAAGCGCTAATGCTAGCCCATTGGTATATATCGCCGATAGGGTCGTTTTTATCGTTTAGGTCAATGGATGTATGTAACAACCATTTGGTAGTGTCTCCAAGCCAAGCAGATGCTTCTAAAGTTGCTTGGGAATTAGCAACGAAGGTTTCTTGTCCGCTAATCCGCCCTTGCGCAATCGCCTCTTGTGCAACCAAGCAATTATCTAGTGAAATACCTTGTTCTTGGCTACAGTCGCTAACTAAGCTTTTATAGTCATATTCTGGTTGGTTGATGTCTTTTACACTCAACCCAAAGCTGTAATGAGTATCTACCCATAACGCACCAACGTCTAAAGATAGGTTCGTGCTGCTTTGTTTGTTGTTTTCGTAATCGTCTTCTATGGCATCTGCTATATCATTACCGTCCTCCAAACCTGCAAATGAGATAAGGTTTTTGGATAGACTCAAGCGATTGATATTTAAAGTGGTACCTGCATGTAAAACCCCCTCATCACGTTTCCATACCGGTCGACTGTATCCAGCACTTAACTGAGTAAAGCCTACGCTTTTCAAGTACAAAGCCGCAGAAGTAAGGATTTTAAAACTGTCATTAAATCCAACAATATCAATCGTGTCGTCAATAACAGTACTACGTAAACTGCCATTTGTTCTCGCATTTAAGGTAAAAGTACCCAATTCATTATTGAAATAAAACAAGGGAAAAAAGGGAATGCCAGCATGACCAGCTACTTTGAGCAGACCGTCTTTGCTTGCGAGTTCTAGGAACGGATCAAATCTGTCTTTTGCGTCTAATGCATTCTGAGCTGTAAGGTTATCGTTTTCTAAAATATCGACAAGCTCATTGAGTTCATCAATTAAAGAGTCAATTTTACCTACTTCGTAGCCGGCACCAACAGGTGGTAAAATATTGATGATTAGACCAGATTCGCCTTGCATAAAATACGATGCAGCAGCGGGATTATTTGAAATGCTCGCGATGCTTTTTTTAAAGCTGATATTACCCGTTGTAATACTTGTACCAACGGGTTGGAAAGGGTCATTTGCATATGCAGCTGTGTTGCCCATGCATAAACATATAGCTATAGTTAAAATTCGGAAGTTCACGAGTGTGCCCATTGCTTTTTAATGTACCAAGGATACAGCCGCTTGTGTAAGGTTGCGTATTCAGCCTGTGGGAGCAGTATTAGGTTTTATACCGCAGTAAACTAAAACCTACACGCACTAAGGTCATGAAGGAATGCAATGTCGATACTCAGGATATTTACGAGCAAATAGGTAAGCCTTTGAATGCAGTCAATACTCTGTCTGTTAGAGTCTCGTTAACGTTGCAATCAATCGTGGTAGGAAAAGGCTAAATAGTTTCTAGAATTTGCCTTATATGAGAAATCTGTAAAACAAATTGGCCTGGATTTCTGTCAGAAAGCACAAAGCCTATTTGCGCAATATCAGAAAAACTTAATGTTGGTGCGCCACGCACTAGCCTTCCTCTGAATTGAGGTGTAAAATCTTTAATATCAAATTGTAAAGTTTGAATTTGATTTTTTGTGGTCGTGAAGTTAGCAACATACGCAACATCATCTGCATTTTGGTTTGTACGCAATCGAAACTGATAGCTACGTCCATCACCGAGCACTTTGATTTCCAATGTTTCGCTACGGTTCCAACTTAACGGTTCATATATTCTGCGTATTGAAGCAAACCCGCCATTATTTTGTAACGATAAATCACCTGCAAAGACCAACATGTTCTTTTCAACGCTTAAGCTCGCTCTCGAACGACCACCCATGACGGTATCGTTAACAATGATCCAATTTTGTGTTTCTTGAGCGTTACTGAAATCTATACGTTTTTCCATTGTAGCGTTTTGAATACTCCATGAGCAGAAAGCGATTAAGCTAATACCGACGGTTAAAATTAATTTAGTTACTAAACGCACCTTCTTACCTCATTAAACACCATCTACAACATATTAATATGCAAAAATTGCGAAAATGATCAGTGAAAATACAAAATTAACCTCAGTTGATTAGCACGAACCTCTCAGTATTCCTTTTTATTCGTTCGCTACAGGCGTTATTCCTGTTATGGAAAGTTTAATTATAAAAGGCCTTCCGTTAAGCAAGCTTTGGCATTTTGTATGAGTACGGTAGCCGCAAGTTTTCCAGAGTTCATCTTGTTGAAGCAAGTAATGACATGGAAGTTACTGGCTGTTATTTGTACACTATTACTAATTTCATTCACCCTAGTAGGGTGGTTCATAAATATAATTTACATATTTTAAGGAGGATTGGTGAAAAAATCGAAGTACTTGCTAATGGATGTACAAAATGTGTTGAGGCAGCCGAGCTTATTCAATGGGTTGCAGTAGCTTCACCAAAACCACCTAAAACTCGAGTGTAAGTAGAAAGCGCATAAGTTTGTACTTGGTTTTATATATGTCTGATATGCAATAAGCATTGTTGTTTATTGGCTAACGACAACTTCATACACTTTGTTAAACAGAGAATTATTTTGAGGCGACCATTCGCCATCTTTGGTATAAACATTTTCGACGTTGAGTCTTCTGAGACTCTCTATGCTATAAAAAAAGCCATAATATTTATACTCTCGATAAACCTGCTCGAAATCGTCGATTTGCCCACGATAGGGGATATTCATATCCATATTTGGATTAATGTCGTTATATAACTGCTCTTCCAAAGCAATTAAATATTGCAGACGTTGCTCGGCAGTAATGGCTTGGCAGTACCCATTTATATTCACAATTTCACCAACTTCACACTGATTGCCATAATTAGATGCTCTGGACTCTCGTTGAGCAGATGCAGACTCAATGGTTACCACGCCCTCGTAATCAGCTTGTCCAAAAGTAGTTCCGGGCACAGCGTTTGACGCATCGGCTTGTTGCATCAATGACAGAAAATTAGCTTGTTTTGGGCCACCATGAAATACAACCAGTGAGTTTTTGTTGAGTACTTTAGTTTCAGCGGCTAAAAAGATATAGTTGGCGCAACTAGATATGCAAAGGTTAGCTACTTCCACGGTCATCTTATTCTGATGAATGAAGTTGCCCATATCGATACCTGCATAGAGACTTCCACCATTGCTATTCACTAGCAATCTATCTCCCGGTTGATATAGTCGTTTAAACTTCTCAACACGTTGCATATTAATAGGACCAATATACTGAATAACCCCGTTATTAAAACGCTTCACACCACTGATATCGGGGCCCAGCATAGAGGAAAAAAACCAAGTTAGCCCCGCTAACAAAGCAGCAAAGAATAAAATTGTTTTTAATGCGTCGCTCAACTAATAATACTCAAATATGACCTAACTTTTTTCATTTATTGACAAAATATACGGTGCCCTATTACGTTGGCTTTGAAGTCATTCGTGGTTTACGCCACAAGACCCTTGGCTAGTACTCTGTTGGCCAGTAAGGAAAGTAATTCGACTTCTTTCTCACTCCGTAAACCGTCTACTTTGGTAATAATCATTGCGACTTCTAGCGAACGCGCCGCGTCTATGTTTAATTCATTCGATAGTGAACGGATAAAGTCAGCAGCAGCTGAGGTATCAATCGCTTCACGAGCTTGGTGAATGGCGTCATTGACATAGGCTTCTTTTGAAATTCCACTGTGCCAGGACATTTCCTGCAAAACTTCATCGAAGTAATCTTGTTCAGTCAAGGTCACTTTACCGTCAATCTGATAAAGCAAAACAGTTAACTTAATCAAAGCCTCGTTGTGGAGTTGAAGTTGCCCAGTATCTAATCGATTCAGTTCAGACATAATCTCTACCTTTGAAGTTAAAAGAGCGTAATTATAATTTATAGAGACAAAAGTTATTGAAGTAAAGTTCCATAAACGCACAAGGTTATTAAAATAAGCCATTTCGTTTGCCAAATGTGCGAGCGTTTACTTAATTTATAATGAATAACCGGGAGCTAAGGTTGGGTTCTCGATACGCTGCAATATGTCGATGTTTTCAAGTGCAAGCTGACATCCTTGCCCCCTAATTCGATGACCCTCAGAGCAATCTACCTGCCACTGCCTCAAAATATAGGCCGCTAAAGCCGCCCTTGTTGTCATTACTTTCTTACCTTTTTGCATCGCAAAATCCATTTCAATAGCCAGAGGGTTTTGAATACTTGGGTGGGGAACAATAACCAAGCTAACAATTTGATTGAATTGCACATCGGCACTCGCGAATTGGTGCGGCAATATTTCATTCTCTATGCTTGTGATGTGGGTAAATCGAGTACACACAAAATCTCTAAAACCTTGGTTTTTACAATCATAACCGCGCACATGCCAGCGGTGACCATTATTAATTAGTGCGTGCGGGATGAACTGTCGCACTGATTCACCGGACGAAACCGACACATAACCAACTTCACATGCTGTTTGATTGTGAATGCTTCGCATCAATGCTGCAATGATACTACTGTCAGGATGAATAAGTTGAACGGCGTCGAAACATTGCTCGGATGGCTGTGTTGAATGTGAAATACCATTACCAAAACCTCGACTGAGCGATTGTAAAATAATATCCGGTTGGTACTTAAACAGCGGGGTGAATGCGGTTGTGCGATAGTATTGTTTGGTAGAATGGTCGAGCACTAAGTTAGCACTTGCTAATTCGCGATAAGCTGCGAAATCTCTTGTACACGCTGCTAATCCAGTTTCAAATCGATTGACCAAATCATTGCGTGTGATATGCCCAAAAAAATGCAGGCAAAAGTCAATGAACGCCAATCTTTCTCTTTGTGCATGGGGCATTTCGTTTATGATTTCGGTGGTGTTCACTCTTTTCATTCTCCCTTAACTTCGTTCATAGAAATATCATTTTTTAGGTAAAACAACGTTAATAGAATAGTGTATAAATGACCAGTGTGAAATCAAAATGATTGCTTCATTCTTGGATGATTACCAACAAAATAGCGGATATAGTAAGCTTCATTTTTATCAGATTAGTGGGCAGTTCAGCTTCATTATAAACATCAACGCTTCGGGTAACACCGGATCGTTTGCCGCAAGCATGTCATCACCTATTCTACATTTAGCCAGTATATCTCTGCTTTCGATGCACTGGCTGCTGCTCACTGACGTCACCCCCAAGAATAATATCGAATAAGTTGTCATGTGAAATAGCTTCGCGTGATACAGATGCAAGGCAATCATCAGTGTGACTAGTTAAGCGCCTATTTTGCCAAAGTAACATAGGTGCATGAGTTTGTTCTGCAGGAGCAAACGCATAAGGTAAGCCATGCAAATAAACGCCGTTTTCGCCGAGCGACTCACCATGGTCGGATATATAAAGCACCGATATTTTTACCGTTGACGCACTTTCTAATTTTTCCAATTAACCTATTATTTGACTGAGCACAAAGTCGGTATAAGCAATAGTAAGGAAGTCGTCAATGTACCTAATCCATTTATAGCAAACAAAGCACTTATAGATTGATAACATTATTCGACATATTCACACTTATGGCGGTACTCGAGCGACCATAAAAATAGAGCATGACTCGTTGATATTTGAATACGACATTATGCTGGATAAAACCGCACTCAATAATGAAATTACACCATCTTATGGAATGGAAATTGGAAGAAAATTGCAGAACGCTTCAACATTCAAATAATCAGCAAAATTGGTTCAGATGGATATTTGACAATAATGACCCTACTGTGACCTAGAAAACGCCAGCTGCTTTGAATAACTGCATATGAACGTTCACTAATGCATCAATATTACGCTGGTAACCGCCGCCAATAACAGCAGCTACTGGTAGTCCCCGTTTTTCACACTGTGCAAACACAAATTGGTCGCGTGCTAATACCCCTTCGGTAGTGATATTTAAATGTCCAAGATCGTCATCAATATGCACATCAACTCCCGCATCATAGATAACCGCGTCGGGTTGAAAGTACGTTATTGCCATATGCCATGCTTGTTCAACGGTGGTTAAAAACTCGTCATCGCCGGTGCCCTTTGCTAAACCAAAGTCGAGATCCGATACTTGTTTTCGATGGGGAAAGTTTTTTTCTCCATGAATGGAGACGGTATAAACGGCATTGTTGTTAGCCGCTAGTTTTGCCGTTCCGTCGCCTTGATGGACATCACAATCAAACACCAAAACCTTGTCAATGCCTCGTGACTGAAGCATATTCAGTGCCGCAAGATATAAGTCGTTGAGCATACAGAAGCCTGAACCAAAGTTAGCAAAAGCATGATGATAACCACCGGTAAGATTCAGTGCCTTGCCGTGCTCCAGCGCCAATGATGAGGTGAGTACTGTGCCGCCTGCGGCCGTTAATGTGCGCTCAATAAGTTGTTTTGACCATGGAAAACCAATTCGCCGCATAGCTTTAGGGTCAAGCCCACCCGAACAAAGTTGTTCAATATAAAGGGGGTCATAAATACGAGATATTGCGTCAATATTAAGGGCGACAGGCTGATGAAAACAGTCAGCAGAAACGTTTTCTTTTAGTAGTGCATCTTTTATGCCTTGATATTTTTGAATAGGGAAGCGATGCCGAACGGGTAAGTCGAGTTGACTATATATTGGATGAAAAACAAGATGCGACATCAAGACTCCATGTATGTACTACAAAAATAATCAACATTACAGCATGTACGAATAGACCACGCAATAAGACTGTTTCGAATTTATAGGGTGATAAATAAACTTAATGATCCTGTTATTGTTAACGATAAACCAGTTGGTTTCTGGTTTCTGCTATTTCTTTGATTAAGCGATTTTGCATATTATGTGGAATGTCGGCTTTGTTCATCGAGTTAATGAACAAATCGACACCATGATTAAATTCGGCTTCGGTTATATTCATGCCGGAATGAACTTGTTCCATACTTCCTCTGTGCATAAGCCTTTAGCCATCAAACATAATTGCGCAGATAGTTTTTCTTTGAAGCGTTGCACAAAACAAAGAATTCAATCAAACTTATAATGCAATATCGCGTTTACCTATGGATAAAGTTATTAAGGGATAAAAATGAGCATTGAATTCGCTTCAAATCAACAGGTTGAGCTGTCGGAAACGTGCAAAGTTGAAGATATGGTATTACATTCCTTATCTCCTAAGTATCGTAGTTTGAATATTATGGTGTCATCAATTATTGGCTTTGTTATTGTCATGATTATTTTGTTTTTGGCAATTCAGCCTTTATTTTCAATGCCACAAAAATATCTCGATTATTATTATATCGCGGTCACTATTATTACTTTTTTTACGCTGTGGTCCGTTTTATACAGCTACTTAGCCGACCCTAAAAAGAAATATGCTGTTCGAGAGTTTGATGTACATTTTCAGTCTGGTTTATTATTTTCTAGAATCGTTAGCCAGCCTATTATGCGTATACAACACATTGAAATTGAACGCGGGCCTATAGAGCGTAGTGCTGGTTTGGCTACTTTGCAGGTTTACAGCGCAGGTGGTGCTAATCACGCGTTTCAAATTCCGGGATTGGTATATGAAAAAGCGATTGAACTGCGCCAATTTATTTTGAATCACAAGGATGTTAGTCAGAATGGATAATAATGACTTATCTGCGCACAGCGACGATATGCAACAAGTTGCTGAGCTGCAGAACGGAGAATGGAACAAGCTTTCGCCTATCAGTATTATTTACTTTACGGTACGTTCAATTGTTGATTTGGCGAACACGTTTTTTTACTTAATACCGGTTCTAGCGCTCAATTTTAACAAGATAAAAGAACAACCATTGATTATTGTTGCAGTGGCATCCGGTATTCTGACGTTTTTTATTATTATGGGAGTGTTGAATTACTGGTTTTATCGATTTCGCGTAGGCAGTGACAGAATAGAAATAAAACAGGGCGTTTTTAAAAAGTCATTTATTGATTTGCCCTTTGAGCGAATTCAGAATGTTAAGTTATCGCAACCGCTTTACTACCGCATCAATGATTATTCCTGTATTGAACTAGACACCGCGGGCAGTGCAAAACAAGAAGCAAAAATTGTAGCGTTAAAAACTGATTTAGCTAAACAATTCCGGATTAAGATTTTAGAGACCGCAACTGAACACACTAGCGATGATGCTTTTGCTTCTTCTATTGATTCAAGCAATGCTTTAAATGAAATAATCTTGAATCGCAGAAGCATGCGTGATCTAGTTATTCATGGCTTAACCAATAATCGTATCTGGATATTTTTGGGCGCACTCGCACCATTTTATAATGCAATCTCTGATTTTTTATCTCAATTTTTTGAATCAATAGGTTTTGATGCAGAAGTTTATTTCAGTTTAGAAACTCAAGCCTGGTGGGAATTTGGCTTACATGTTTTGTCGGTAGCGATGTTAATCATGTTCGTTATCGTTTCGTTCTCAGTTGTCGGTGCTATTCTAATGTTCTACAAATACACCTTGAGCAAAACACAGGATCGCTATATTCGACGATCAGGTTTGCTAACTAAGCACGAAGTAAGTATGAAACTCAGCCGTATTCAAATAATGGTGCAAGCGCAAGACTGGCTCGATGTGTTGCTTGGAAGAGTTAACTTGTCGTTTGAACAAAATACGTCAGGGGTAGCCAATGCGAGTAAGGCCGGTGAGCAGATGTCGAATAAGCTTCTGGTTCCATCGGTGACTATTGAAGAATCCTTGGCATTAATGAAAGACGCTATGCCATCGCAAACCTTGAACGAGCAAGTGTTTAAGCCTATTTCTAAGCGTTATATATTGCGAGGGTTGTTATTTTTTGCTTTGCCAGTTGGCATATTGCTATTTGTGGCAATATTTAGGGATGACCCTGTTGTAGCAACAACGTTTGGTCTATCTGCGGTTGCGATCATTGGCGCCATATTGGTTATAAGATGGAGGCGTTGGGGCTACAGTTACGACCAAGAATATTTCTATCTTAGAAAGGGTTTTTTTGGTGTTAATTATTACTGTTTCCCAATGTACAAAGTGCAGCAAGCCCAATTCAAACAAAGCCTATTTATTCGTCCTTATCAACTGGCAAGCTTAAAAATAGTGCTGGCTTCAGGTGCGAAACTTGTTCCTTATATGCCGGCAAATGAAGTGAGAAATATTATAAATAGCATTTTAGATCAGTTGGTTGTCGACAAGCGGTCTTGGATGTGATGTCCATAAACAGTGTATATTTTAGTATCGTAACACTCGGATTATCACGCAGTTACTGGTACAGTCCATAGGTTGACAGTATCGCGGTTACAATTCTATAGTGCAGTCATAAATATTGAAAATAAAAATGAAAATAACGAGTAAAATATGAGTACTGATAAACCACGGAAATATTCACAAAAAATCGTAGATGGAGCTGCTCAGGCGCCTAGTCGCTCTATGTTGAGGGCGGTAGGCTTTGGCGATGAGGATTTCAAAAAATCGCAGGTGGGTATTGCTTCAACGTGGGCAATGGTGACGCCATGCAACATGCACATCAATGCGCTTGCCGAGGAAGTTGGTAAGGGCGTAGATAGTGCCGGTGCCAAAAGCATTATTTATAATACCATTACTATTTCTGACGGTATTTCTATGGGCACTGAAGGTATGAAGTTTTCTTTGGTCTCAAGAGAAGTTATTTGCGACTCAATTGAGGCTGTATCGGCAGGCATGGGACATGATGGTATTATTGCTATCGGTGGCTGCGATAAAAATATGCCAGGGTGTTTGATGGGTCTAGCTCGTCTAAATCGTCCTTCTATTTTTGTTTATGGCGGTACTATTTTGCCCGGTGAAAACCACACAGATATCGTATCAGTATTTGAAGCTGTAGGCAGTTATGCTAATGGTGATATTCCCATTACGCAGTTGGAACATATTGAAAAAACAGCGATCCCGGGTCCTGGCTCTTGCGGTGGTATGTACACAGCCAATACTTTAGCTTCAGCGATTGAAGCTTTGGGCATGAGTATGCCCAATAGCTCCGCTCAAAATGCGATTTCAGACAATAAAAAACAAGACTGCGTGGATGCAGGTAAAGCAATCGTTTATCTACTCGAACATGATATTAAACCGTCTGATATTATGACCAAAAAAGCATTTGAGAATGCGATTACGATGGTCATCACGCTTGGTGGCTCAACTAATGCAGTACTGCATTTAATTGCGATGGCTGACGCGATAGGTGTGGAAGTCACATTGGATGATTTTGTGCGCATAGGAGAAAAAACGCCCGTAATTGCCGATTTGCGTCCAAGCGGTCAGTATTTGATGTCTGAATTAATTGAAATCGGTGGCATTCAACCTCTAATGAAGCGTTTATTAGATGCTGGGATGCTGCATGGCGATTGCATGACAGTAACAGGCAAAACGATGGCGGAAAACTTGGCTTTAGTAGCTGATTATCCTGAAGGCCAAAATATTATTTTACCCTTTCATAAACCAATCAAAAAAGACAGTCACTTGGTTATACTCAATGGTAATTTAGCGCCTGAAGGTGCGGTTTCAAAAATCACAGGCAAAGAAGGTTTGCGCTTCACTGGCGCAGCCAAAGTGTATGACTCAGAAGAGCAAGGGTTTGCCGCTATCATAGATGGCCAGGTAGTTGCGGGTGATGTGGTTGTGATCCGCTATGAAGGTCCAAGAGGCGGCCCAGGCATGCGTGAAATGTTAAGCCCCACTTCTGCAATTATGGGCAAAGGTTTAGGTAATGATGTTGCGCTAATCACTGATGGTCGATTTTCAGGGGGCAGTAGGGGGTTTGTCGTAGGGCATATCACTCCTGAAGCATACGAGGGTGGTGCAATCGCACTGGTAGAAAATGGTGACAGCATTACAATTGATGCACAAAATCGTGTGATGACGCTCAATATTAATGATCAAGAAATGGCGAGAAGAAAGCGAAATTGGGTGCAGCCGGCACCAAAATATACCAGAGGGTTGCTAGCAAAATATGCGAGAACCGTAAGTTCTGCTTCTACGGGAGCCGTAACTGACAAGCCTGATTAACCACTTTTAGGCGAATAAGAGTGCAATTCATTTCATAAAAATAATAGATATGATTTGGATTGCGCTGATTTAGGTTCACCTTTTAACTGCAGTACTTTTCGATAAAATTCACTCAAGTCACGTGCATTTTAAATAAAACGTGCATAGACATAAGCACGATAAAAACATGAACAAGGCCATAACTAATTTCATTAGGCGATCTAACCATGACTACTCATTCTTTTGGCGAAAGCAGCACTTACATTCTACTAACCAAAAAAAATGAAAACCTTCTTGTTCGCAAATGGAATGCGAGTGAGACACCCAAAGGAATTATTATCGCGATCCATGGAGGAATGGCTCACTCTGGAGATTGGCATCTTCCTGCACAGTTTTACAATCAGAAGGGGTATGAGCTGCATGCCCTCGACCTGCCTGGGCATGGAACCTATGCAGAGATAAACCAGGGTAAAAAGAACTTACTTGATATTGAAAGCTTTGATATTTATGTCGAGCATGTTCATGACCTCGTCAATAATATACAAAGCGAGTCGCCTGATCTGCCAATCTATATTTTTGGTCACTCTATGGGAGGTCTAATTGCTTTGCTCTATGGCGTAGGCTTGGGCAAAGATCAAAAATACATTCATGGTTTTGGAATTTCAGCACCTTGGCTTAAGAACAAAACAAAATCACCTGTTCCGGCATTTATCGTAAGCTTGCTCGCTCGGTTCTTGCCCACCTTGGCGGTTCCGTTAAAAATTGACTTGAGTCATTTGACTCATGACCAAGCCGTTTTGAAGAGACATCAGATAGACATTGATTACGGATTACGAGGTGAAATGGCAACGCCTCGTTTTGCTTTGATTTCGCAGCAGGCCCAGGACCACCTAGAAGTAAAAATCTTAAACTGGAAAGATTATCCTCTTGCTGTTGCGATAGCTGGAATGGATAACTTGGCGGATTCTCAGTTCACGAGGGCTCAAATGGAACGAATTGAGTCACCTATTGTTCATTACCGTTATTACGAACATAATCTGCACGAAAACTTCAATGAAATAAACAGACAGGATGTTTTTCAGTATATTTTTGACTCCCTTCAGATGTAATGGAAAAGGACGAACCACCCTTTGTATTGTAGGCGATCAGAGTTGAATTTTATTGGCAATTCTGTTGAATTACATCCATATTACACGTGATTACACTGACTTTTAGATAGCCGACTCGGGCAAGTTGTTCACCGCTAAGGATCGCCCTTGCAGAAGTAGCACAATGCAAATAAATAGCTCGAAGAGGGTCTTTCTCGATCTCTATTAGTTTCATTTCCAAAAGTCCTCGTGGAATATTAATTGCTCCAACAGCTCCTTTGGCTATGTGCTCTGAGGGTTCACGGACATCAATCAGCAAGCCATGATTTTCCTTTAATTCACTTGCTGCGACGCTTGCACTGATGCATCGAACATTTGTTGCGGCTTCATGCAATAGTTCAGGGATAGTCTTTAACATCATTTTTTCCTTTCGTTTATATCGACTCTACTAAAATATTCAGGCAGTAAAACTTACTAATATTAGTATACTATCGAATTTCACTTTTCTTTTGCTTATATATCAAAGTGTCAGCATCTCGAATCATTATTTTGCGATTTTTTTTGCTCGTTGACGACTAAATAAAATTGTTAACTATGGATTGCGCTGCATAATCTAGGTAATAGAGAGTTACAATTGGAAAAACAAATGCCACATAAAACAAGAGTGTTATGTTCGTAATAATGCAATAAAAAAAGCGACTAATTGCAGCGTATTTATTAACACTGTTGTTTTGTGCACTATATCGAATTTTGATTTTTGACCATTATCAGAGGCTGCGTTTGCCATTGGCATAAGCACTTGACGAGAAATTATAAAGCCTAGTAATGAAACTCCCCCAATAATTGCTTCAATATGCTCACCCGCCAATAATGAAAAAATTAAAAAAGCGAAACTGAAGAATGAAAAGTACAGATAGTAGAAAGGAAAGAAGGCTCTAATGAAAGGTCGTGCACTATCTATACCTAGCTTGATAAAAACTAAGGGCGCAAAAAGGATTTGAAATGTAACCATTCCGCCAAATATTACGGAAAGTAAAATTAACTGAACTGTGTCAAGCACGCGTCTGTTCCTCTTTAAGTGTGAGTTGCGTATGGTGAATATGAATAACTAAAATGTTGAAAAAAATATCTTTACAGCACAAATAGCCTGAGAATTTATTACAACAACTAGTTTGAACTATTTATACCTATAAAGGTAATTAGAAGTTCGTTTTGGGCACAAAGAATAAAAAACAGTTGAGTGTGAACAACCTTTAATGCCTTTATTCTGCTAATACTAACTAATCGTAATTTGCGTTCTTCGACTGGGGTTACTAAGTTAAATTGAAGACACGATCGAGGCTTAAAGTGTAACCTAGGGCCGTTAACATTGAGCTAGCTTGTAGGCTTCATTTATCAGATAGTTAAGTGTACCGAATGAATTACCAGAGTAAATTAGATGTTCGATCAAATTAAATTAATGCCAATTACTTACAATCAGGTTACAAGGCTGTAGTCTGGATGCCACTATAGTTATGAATTAGGAAAGTAAACATGTTTAAAGTGAACGAATATTTTGAGCGTAATGTAGCATCAATTGCGTTTAATACGGCTACGCAGCCTGCTACAGTTGGCGTTATGGCTCCCGGTGAATATGAGTTTGGTACCAGTGAGTTTGAAACTATGACCGTTGTTAATGGCGCATTAACGGTGTTATTGCCAGAACAACAAGAGTGGAAAATATTTACTACTTCACAGGTGTTTACGATTGAAGCTAATAAGCAGTTTAAGGTAAAAACTACCGTCGATACGGCTTATCTTTGTATCTATGGTAAATAATCTTGTAGATTGAAATTTCTGTCCTTACTGATTACTTCTTGCAAAAATGGTGTTTGCTCTTGCAGGCTTTGACTCTTTACGAATACTCTGCAAGGTGTCCAGTTTATGACTTCATACAGCGTGCCATTGAAATAATCTAAAGTCGCGTTGACATCGCCTGATAGCCTGTACTTCGACGGCGAACTTTGTTTAAGCACTAGGTTTAATTAATGGCGCAAAAATATGACTGAAGAGCAAGCGAGTCAAGGGTAAAGCGAGGCAGAGTAATTTTTGGCAGTGCTGGTGTAGTAGGATCGTTGCTTGTTTCAGTTCCGGTGTTTTTATGATTAATCCAGAATGTAGCAATATTCAAGCGACTGGTTTTACTCCGCCAGATATCGAAAAACCAACTCGCATTATGCACTTTAATATTGACAGAGACTTAAATGGCGGGGGAAGTAGAAATTGAAAGTTGCGAGGCCTATAAGCTAGTTTTAAAGTAAACAATACTAAATCCGATTACCAGAATCACATATGACAAAAATTGAAAACGCACTTGTTTATTCTTTTTCGCTAACAGGCATATTTTTTCATTAGAAATTCCCTGTAAAAGCTTTAAACCTTTGGATGATAAAAATACCAGAGGAATGTTTAAGAATCTTGGAGAGCCTAATTGGTCCCAAACATCAGGCTCAAGGGTTCTCACGGCTTGATAATATTTACACTCAGCAATAGATGATCTCAACATGAGAAAAAGCCAGATAGTCGCAAGAACAAGAAAAGCAAAAATAATATTTCCTAAGTAATTTGGTGAGCTAACATTTTGATGACTCTCACTATATGTTAAAATTGCTGATAAAAAGTATATTTGGTATGCCGTAAGTATTTATTTCGGATTTGTCTTACTTATCAATCAATACTTAATACCTAGCTAGTTATCGTTAACTGTTAACTTTTCAGATGCACCGGTGATTGAGATTTACTCTACTTATTAAAAAATACTAAAATATATGAGGATTGCGTCTGCCCATAAAGTCTCAAATATCCTCATGATGTTCGTAGTAGGGGCCTCAAAGAAGCTTTTGATAATGACATCGATAACCTTTTATTACGTCAAATATACTGAAGTTAATAGAAAAGCTTATAAGATTTCAATGAATTGTTGCTCCATAATCATTAATACAGAGGTGAATATAGTGTTCGAGTTAACGCTGCAATGGATAAATACGAATAAAAATTTATTACTTGTAATAAGCGAGTTGTAGGTAATATGACATTAGCCTAAAGCTTAGAATTACATAATAAACAGTATCTAAAGGCTAGAATTTCGATTAATCGTACCACTACCCCGTTTACTACTTTATAATAACCAAAAAATTAGTAACAAGAAGACGTAAATTTTATAAAGTGTATCTTCAAAATTTCTCTTACGTTTTACTAATTTAAAACTCAATAAACGATATGGACCTTTCTAAAAAATGCTAGATAAAAAGTACTACAACCTGAATGAACTTAATTCTCTATTTCAAATATCAATGGCTGATATAAGTTACGCCATTGAGCGACAAGGGCTATGCCTTGTTTTTTATAGACAAGCAGAAAAATACTTAGTAGGTAGCCTTTCAAATAGAAAATTTGTATCTATTGGATGTGCCACATATGAAGGATTGGTAAGACTGGATAAAAACTCCTCATTAGAGGTTATTAAGCAAAAAAGCATTGCTGTAGATAGAACAGTTTTGTTACAGATGGAAAACGTTAAGGATTGGATTAGTGATTATCCATTTGAGTGCAAGCTTCCAAGTTCTCGCTTAAATGATTGGGTATCAGCAGATCCTAAAACTCTTGATGGTGACACAATTCTCGCTTTCCCTTATCCAACAGAAAAGCAAAATCCGTTTAAAATTTTCCCTCAATCGGATGTCTCTGTTAGCAATGAATCAATTGATTCAGATAGTCAGTCTGAAAATATGGATGAGAAAAATCAGCTTAAACCTGATTTTATTTTAGATTTTCCTAAGATTGAATTACTGCTAAATGACGCTTGTATATTGGCCTCTAAATTAGTCGAATTATTTCCTACAAAATTTAGTATTAATGCTCAATGAGGGTTGCGTCTTGAAGGTAATAACAGGTATCCACTACACCAGTTAATCTTTGGTCTTTAGTAATTTAAATCAGCTTTAAATTTATCTTTAAACGGAGCAGGTCCAACGCCTCTAGCAATAAGTTGGCAGTTGCAAAATTGCCGCCTCATTGGTACTTCCGATCTGCAAAGTTATTTTGAGGCTATGTTTCGATTAATTATATTTTACTTCATCTCACTTCACCTCCAAACTTATTTAGGGGCAATATTAGCTGTCTCAAAAGCATTGAAATATGTTTGTGGGATCGAATCGGCGGCTAACATCCTATAACTTTATTCCTGTTAATGTACTCACTAAAAGTGTCTAGTAAGCTTATAGGTTGTTTTTTTAAAAAGTTAGAAATCGAATTAAATAGGAATAATATGGAATTGTTGATTACGTTAAGTGCCCTAATGGTATCGATTATTATTGCTTTAATGGTGAACAAAGGTCTGTCGCTTATCTTGAAAGGTTCAGAAGATAGAATGATAAGTCAGATTAAAAAAGAAGTTAAACAGTGGGATGTTTTTGCTAGTGCGTTAATTGACGAAATAGACCCACCCTGGCACACGCAATGCAAAGTCATGTTTTCTGGCGGCAGGTTCTCAACGATAAAGAGTCCCTCAGGCTCCCATTTAGGCTCTTATAAAATTGAATATTGGGATGTAGCAACTAGTGATAAGTTCGATGCACTGTATGTAGGAAAAACGATTCATAATTGGGCGCAGAATAGACCAAGAAAGAATAAATAACAGAAATTCCGTCTCCATGTACCTACCAGATTTATTGTCATTCATATATTAATTGAGAGCTAATTTCTTTGCCTTGATCACTGGGAGTGATGATATTGGACCTTACCCATGCCAGCCCACTGATCCGCCCGATATCGTTACAGAAGGCAATGAGATATGCCAACTACATTCAAGCAAGAAAAATAAATTTGTAGATCTGGATGTATAAATAAACATAAACGTTTACAAATTAAAGCAATTAACAACATTAAATGCACGTAAACTATTTGTCTGTTGAAGGAAAGGCCTTCTTTAAGTATTTATAGGATTACATATGCGAACACTAAACAGCCTACTCACAGTTTTTTGCTGCTCATTGGCCTTTAATGCTGTTGCTGAAACTGACGGCCTGAGCTTACTTAAAAAAACCTTGAGCGAGTTGCAAGGCAGCTTGCCTATTTCGGCTATATATCAGCGCGCATATAAAGAAATCAGTGATGCTGACGACAAAAATGATAGAAAAGAAACAAATGGGCTAATGAGGGTATTAGTTACTAAAGACAAACAAGGCTTACAAGTTATCTATCCTAAGATTTTGCTTGCCACTATAGAGCAAGAAACTGCTGCGAAAGCCATAGATGAAGATGCTGAAACACCAACACTCAATGCGGTAAATGGGATTAATGCGGCGGGTTTGCACAATCAATTATCATCAGCAAATAAGATGTTAAGAGAAATAAACAAAGCCACCTTTATCGATGAACAGGCCTATTATTATAACGATATACCAACGCGCTTGTTGCGTTTTAATTTGCCGTTAGAAGCCGTTATTAACGATGCCAAAACACGCGACTATGTAAGTACTTTTGAGGGGGTGTATAAAATTGTAATTGACAATGATGGTGTGCCCCTAGAAACCCAAATAGAGTTTAAGGGCAAAGGCCGAGCGTTTCTTGTGCTGTCGGTTAAGGTCGACAACTCTGAAGTATCAAAGTTTGAAGTGGTAGATAACAGATTAGTGAGGGTGCACCATGAATATTCAAATGCAATTTACTCAACATTTGGAGATAACATGTCCTCTGGGGTAAATATGTTGACTATATTAGAAAAGTAACGCTCGAAAAATCAATAATATTTATTAGTGATAGCGTTATTGCTAAAGGAAATTTACAGTCTAATTACCGAGCGATATGAGCATAATGCCTACAAGATCAACAATTACCAAAACTTTTACAACGTTTGTCATAGCATCACAGTAAGACCAATACAGCGCTAATTTGTTATCAAATAAGATAACTAAGTAACTGGATGTTTGATACATGTTATTGAAGTTGAGCGTCCACTTATGATTTCGGTTTTACGTGTTATTGCCTGCGACCAAAAGCAAAGGAGCGATCATCGGCATGTTTAGGTTCTTGTACTCTTGTTACGTTTCGTTCTAGACTGCCATAATATGTGATTCTACATACTGTGTATCTCAAAGTGGTAACAGTAAACAGGCCTTTACTATGCCCATTAATCTGCGCACAATGACTTGAATTGGTCATCATGGTTATCATTAATTAATATGAAAACGCTTTTAAACAAACAAATAGAAATAACTGAAGCGGCATTAAGAACGATTGCTCACATGCCAACCAAAAGTCTATCGGTATTAATGGATGATGACTTTACGAAAGGTCTTCGCGATGCCGACTATATGCGCATTGCTGTGTTACTCGCGCAAAAAAGTTATGACGAAGGTGGCTGCCCAATTGGAGCGGTAATAGTGAATAATTCGCTAAAAACAATTGTTGGTAAGGGGCATAACACCCTTGTTCAAGAAGATCATCCTTATAATCATGGTGAAACTTCGGCTATTCGTGATGCTGGCCGAATCGACTTTAGTAACACGACTATTTATAGCAGTCTTAGCCCATGCGCGGTATGTGCTTCTCTTTTGCACATGAGAGGTTTTAGTCGGGTAGTCGTGGGCGATGTAACTAACGCAGAGGGTACCGAAGCGTTTTTACGTGAAAAAGGCATAACGGTTGATATTAAAGAAGACCAAAAAGGCATAGAACTTTATGCACGCTTTCGCACTGAAAAACCGGACCAAGATTTAGAAGACTGGAGAGGAGTTAGTGCCGTGTTGAAGAAGACGTGTGAATAGAAACAGTAAACGGGTATAAAAATTGTCATGTCTGTTAATACTATAAACCAGAATAAACACCGGCAATCTTTTCACGATTTCGATGAAATCTGGGTTTTTGGCTATGGCTCGCTAATTTATAAAGTGGACTTCCCATTTATTACAAAAGCCCCGGCTAGCATCATAGGTTGGCAACGTCGATTCTGGCAAGGTAGCGACGACCATCGGGGCACACCGCAACAACCTGGTCGAGTGGTTACTCTTATTCAATCCGCGCTGGATGAATGTTCTGGGATGGCTTATAAGGTCACTCAAGATGTTTTTGAACATCTCGATTATCGGGAAAAAAATGGCTATCTACGTTACGAGGTAGATATTTATTTCAAGGATCTTAAACATGACAACATCAAGAATGCTGACTATAAAAAAGGCTTAGTCTATATTGCTCATGAAGATAATGCTGCTTTTTTAGGATATGCATCAGAGCGCGAAATTGCCCAACAAATTCATCGCAGTTCAGGCCCAAGCGGACATAATCGAGATTATGTATTTCAATTAGCTGAGGCGTTGCAAGCTCTAGGGGATAATGACGAGCATGTTTTTTCCATTGACCGGATTTTGAAACAACTGAGTTGAAGTGTCTGAAAATTAGATTGTGTGCATTGGCCATGCAGTTTGGCAGCGCCATTCACCTGCGCTTGGTGTTATATTCGGTGGTTCTATGTATGCTCCGACTAGATCCTATCAAACTTGTCTTGGTCATAAGTCTATTGCACCAAGTAACAGGCGCAAAGGTATCGCTTACCAATTTTATTGCGATGTTGCTTCAACCGGACCAAAAGCCTTACTCTGTAAACCCTATTAGATATTATAGTCCCACGCTTGCAGAAAAATAAATAGCGTACTATATTTAACGCTGGCACTTAAATAGACGATTTAATTTTGCCGTTGCCTTTCTTATCTAAGACATAATATTGTTCCTCTTATAAGTTCCATTGATGCTAATGCACTGCAAGTAAATTATTCTATATAAAGGTTTACTGGTGCAATTATCTTTAAGCAATAGGTGTATGTTTGTTATTGACTTTACTTTAACAAGGAGAACTATTATGGCTGTAGAAAGTAATGATAAAAATCAATTGAAAGGTATGCTCCGCGAATTCGATATTGGCCAAATTCAGTCTGTGTTGAACGAACTTAAAGCTACAATGATGCCATCTGCCAACGATTTTTCCAATCAAGGCACTCGATGTAATCATGGTGATGATGGCTTTATTGATAAAGAGCATTTTGAAAGCAATCAAGAAGCGGTTTGGGGGCAAAATAATTTAATTTCTGCTCATTTCTTAACCGAAGGAGCTGAAATTCAAAAGGCTGTTGCCATGGTAACTTTGAAAGAAGGATATAGCGGCTTAAGCTCCGGTAGTGGCTGGGGTTCTGGTTTCTTAATATCCGATACTTTATTTATGACTAATAACCATGTTATTCCTAACTCAGATTTCTGTGGCAAAGTTAACATGCAGTTTATGTATCAGGATAATTATGATTCTGAACCGGCAATTAGTCCTGAGTTTTTTGAAACTAACGAGTCATCTTTCTTTCATACAAATGCATCGCTGGATTATACGGTGGTTCGGTTGGCAAGAAAACCCTATCGTCTCCGCCTTAGCCGGGACATAGGTCTTGCGCGTTCGCCAACCCCAATGGCATGGGAGGCTATCAGCGCCGTTAACCAAAACGTGAGCGACGGCGTTTGTAAGGATGAGCAAATAAAGGTTCTTAAAGAGTTAAGGGATGTTATTAATCAAGAAAAACCACTCGCCGCGTTTGATGCCAGTAGATTTCTGCAGTATTTTGGTTATACCCCGGGGGGGAAATATGGTCATTTATCACTAAGACCAACGGTTTCTTATCCCGCAGGTTTACGATTGAATGTCATTCAGCACCCACAGGGAAGAAGAAAAGAAGTGGTCATTCAACAAAATGAATTGAAAGATACTCACACTAATGTAATCCATTACTACAGTGACACAGACTACGGCTCATCAGGATCTCCCGTATTTAATAATACTTGGGATTTGATGGCGCTGCATCATGCTAGAGATCCCTCGGAGTCCGCTAATGAAGGAATTAGAATTGATAAAATCGTTGCGGATTTAAAGAGTCAATTTCAAAGTAGTAATCCAGCCATTTTGACTGAATTAAATATTTAGCTAAATTGGCAATTAGTTGATATTTGAGCTTCTGTAAAGGTTACATGAGACCATAAAAAAGCGTCGAAAGACGCTTTTTTCTCTATCGTATTTTCTTTCTCACTTTAACAGCACTATCTTTAACCGAATTTTTTTGTTCATTTTTTGTTTTCTTTTGATTCACACAGCATATTTTAAATCTTAGTCTAAACTAAATAGTAGTAGCATTAATTATCATTAATTTTGATTAATTTTCATTAATGCACATTCATAACAATACTATTAGTATCATAAGTAAATATGTGCTGATAACAGTAACAAATCCCTGTAAGGGATATAAGGAAATATTCGCTTAAAATACCTATTGGAGACGGGCTATGAGCATCTTTGATCAATACCAAAAACGCTATGAAAGTCATCAGCAAGAAGAATATTCGTTGTCTGATTATTTGAAATTATGCAAATCGAATCCTGAAGTCTATGCCAATGCGGCTGAGCGAATGTTAATGGCGATAGGTGAACCTGAACTTATTGATACCGCTAAAGATCCTCTGTTACGTCGTATATTTTTCAATAAAATCATGCATCAGTACCCTGCATTTAAAGGGTTCTATGGTATGGAAGATTCAATTCAGCAAATTGTTGCCTATTTTAAGCATGCCGCACAAGGTCTCGAAGAAACCAAGCAAATATTATATTTATTGGGTCCTGTTGGTGGCGGTAAATCCTCTATTGCGGAAAAATTAAAATCGTTGATGGAAATAAACCCCATTTATGCCATAAAAGATTCGCCGGTATTCGAAAGCCCACTTGGACTTTTTAATCCTGAGGAAGATGGTAAAATACTCAATCAAGAATATGGTATTCCGCTGCGTTGTCTAAATAACATCATGTCACCTTGGGCTGTGAAACGGCTGAATGATTATGGGGGCGATATATCAATGTTTAGAGTTGTTAAATTGACCCCCTCAATCTTAAATAGAATCGCTATTGCAAAAACAGAACCTGGGGATGAAAACAATCAGGACATATCAGCGCTTGCTGGTAAGGTTGATATTCGAAAGTTAGAAGAATTTGCACAAAGCGACCCCGATGCCTACAGTTATGATGGTTCATTGTGTCGTTCTAATCAGGGAATGATGGAATTTGTTGAGATGTTTAAGGCACCTATTAAAGTCCTTCATCCATTATTAACCGCAACTCAGGAAGGCAACTATAATGGCACTGAAGGTATGTCAGCATTACCTTTTCGTGGCATTGTACTTGCTCATTCAAATGAGTCTGAATGGACCAGCTTCAGAAACAACAAAAATAATGAGGCTTTTCTGGATAGGGTTTACATTGTCAAAGTGCCTTATTGTTTGCGTGTTAAAGAAGAAATTAATATATATAAAAAGCTAATTAATAACTCTTCTTTATGTGAAGCTCCTTGCGCACCTAATACCCTGGAAATGTTAGCTCAGTTTTCAGTATTGTCACGGTTGATTAAACCTGAAAATTCGAGTGTTTACTCCAAAATGAAGGTCTACGATGGTGAATCGCTTAAAGCCACGGACCCAAAAGCCAAGTCCTATCAAGAATATAGGGACTATGGCGGTGTTGATGAAGGAATGACGGGTTTATCGACGCGGTTCGCATTTAAAATTTTATCACGAGTCTTTAATTACGATTCAACTGAAATTGCGGCAAATCCGGTACATCTACTTTATATACTTGAAAAACAAATTGAACAGGAACAGTTCCCCCAGGCTATTCATGAACAATACCTTGAAAATATCAAAGCATTTTTAGTTCCCAACTATATAAACTTTATTGGTAAGGAGATCCAAACATCATATTTGGAATCCTATTCAGAGTATGGTCAGAATATATTTGATCGTTACGTTATTTATGCTGATTTTTGGATACAAGACCAGGAATATCGAGATCCAGAGACGGGG
>JAWUVZ010000096.1:0-76560 GCA_034112105.1 Glaciecola sp.
ATTATCGTGGGAAGTTTTGCCTTTGCGGTTTTCGCGTAGTACGGAGCCCAAAAATAAGTCGATGGTATTGCGATGGAATTCATTCGACCAACGTCCTTCAAACGACATCAATTTGGTTATATGATCGGGCATTGGTATTGTTGGGGCTGCGCAATAATTAACCCCAACAGCCGTTTCACTGTTGTTAAGTAATGCCGTTGATGTACTGATTACGTTAGTTGCTTCGTCTAATTTAAGAATATGACTGAGTGTGAGTTTGCGTGCTTCATCAAAACATTCAAAGCGCACTTCTTGACTATTTAGCTGCTCAATTTTTTTAAGCTTGCCGCCTATTGACCATGCATTGGTGTCATTATTTAGTTCAATGCCGGGACCGCCTGTAAAACCTTCGCCCATTGACGGTGAAAGTGAAATAGGGGCTTCAACAACCACCGCGCATTTTGCCTCTTGGCGAGTTAGTAATAGCTGCAGCATGTCAAAAGAGGTTTGTTCATTTAAGCGCTTGCCAAAATAGGCGATCGCTGGTGTATTTGATGTGCAATCAATCACCAGACTTGCTTGGCAACTATCTAATTGAACAAAGTCCGATAAAGCGGTCATGTCGAATAATCCTTATGATACGGTGGTTCTTAACGCATTGATTCAGGCAACTGAAATTGATTTAAGCGATAAATAAGTTAGGTATAAAATATATCATATAAATACGTTTATTATAAAGTCAGTATTTTTAGAATCACTATATTTTTTTCTTATACAGGATTTTATTTTTTAGTGCGTGACCAGGACGAACTCCGGTCATCACGCCTTCTATAACAACGGGTATTCCATTTACGATAACAAAATCAATACCAGTAGAGTAGCGGTGCGGGTCAACATAAGTAGCGTTGTCTTGAACCTTAGCAGGGTCCCAAATTACGATGTCGGCTTTATAGTCTTTGGCTAATAAGCCACGATCATTTAGATTCATGCGTGATGCGGGTAAAGAAGTCATCTTTCTTACGGCTTCGGGTAAAGTAAGAACCCCTTTTTCCCTTGTGTAAAATGCTAATATCCGAGGGTAGGTGCCATAGTTACGCGGGTGTGGGCTGCCTTTTTGCCATTCTACCCCTCTGCCATCAGACGCGACTGAAGTCGCGGGGTGGCGCATAATACGTTCAACATCCTCTTGCTGCATTGTATGGTAAATACCACGACCACCGCCATTAAGCTGCAGCTCTATGGCGAGTTGGGCTGCATTCTCCATCGTTAGCTCTAATTCACGCTGTTGCAGAACCTGTTCGAAGGTTTTGCCTTCCAAGCTAGGGTCGCCAGAATAGCTACTTATTTGAATTCGCCATAACTCTGTTCCAGAACGTTGTTCAGCCATAATACGAATAACTTCATCACGGATTTTTTGTTGAATTTGAGGATCCTGCATCCGCTGAATAAATGCTTTTTGTCCTCCGGCTAAAGACCATTGTGGAAACAATACGCCTAAATTTGTATTCGACGCGGTGTAAGGATATTGATCAAGCGTGATATCCATGCCCGCGGCACGATGGATATCAATCATCTCTAAGGTTTTAACACTTAAACCCCAAGCCGAAAGGCCAGAGGTTTTATGATGAGAAATATGAATAGGAACACCAACTGCAGCGCCAACATCAATCGTCTCTTGAACTGCTTGTAATACACCCGAGCTTTCGGATCTCATGTGACTAGCATAAAAACCGCCGTATTGATGCGCTACCGTAGCTAACTTTTGGAGTTCAGCCGGTGGTGCAAAATTACCCGGAATGTATATGAGTCCAGAGGATAAGCCGTATGCACCATCTTGCATGGCTGTATCAACCAAGGATTGCATGGCTTGCATTTCTTGCGCGGTGGCGTGGCGATTTTCCCTCTGCATCACTTGTCGACGGACCGTATTGTGACCAATTAGTAGTCCCACATTTAGGGCGGCGCCATTCTTTTCGAGAGTAGTGAAAAAGTGTTCAACATCACTTGGACTTCCACCGCAGTTTCCACCCAGAATAGTCGTTACTCCTTGGCGAATATTATTTTCAGCGTCGGGTAGTTTTAATACATCTCGTTCAGCATGAGAGTGCAAATCGATGAATCCAGGACTCACTGCCCTGCCTCTTGCGTTAATAATAAGAGTCGCTGTAGTTTTACCTAAATTACCAATTTCAACAATAGAGTCGGCGTTAATGGCAATATCTCCCATGTAAGCATCACTTCCACTACCATCAATAATGTTAGCATTTTTGATAAGTAGGTCGTATTGCGGGCTTGGTTGATGTGCGCATGATGTTATACATACACACAGCATGAGAATAAACGTGGACTGTTTCATAAAGTTACCGGGGCGAAGGGGCTAGTACAAAAATCATAAACAATAAGCACTAGCTACACAATATACACTTGCCTGTATTTGCGATTTTTGTTGCTGACCTCAGGCGCGTTTGATTGGCATAGATTTGCTTGTGAGCATTTTGCATATTTCTACTCGCCGTGATCTATTTCTCTTTTCATGAGAACAAACATGAGAAACATTTTTGTGGGCAGAGATAGAGCTTGCGATAATCGATTTAACCCCGTCAGTTTTATTTTATTTACCAATCAGCGCTCTTAGCAGAATCTGTTGTATTCGTTATTTAGGCCGTTCTTGCTCAGGCTTTATAACTACGATTTCAGTAATCGCTTTTTGTACTATTTTTACTCGCCCACTTTTTACTAGTGAATCTCTTAATACAAACCCAATTTGGACATTTACACTGCGCAACTCATCGTCAGCCCAGCGCTGCATAGCTGCAAGCACTTGAGAATTAATCCGTAATGGATACGCTTTTCTTGTACTCAATATTTTATCCTACCCAAGGTCAGCTTAATTTCATAATAGGACTGTTTTGTATAACAGCCCTTTAAACAATATCATTCAGGGGTAAGCGCAAGCGCATACCCCTGAATAGTCGCCATACAGATCGAAATGTTAGTTAGTACAATCTACCAGTATTGACTTTCGGTTGTGTATGTTTGTCACTGCATAATACGACCAGTAGGTTAGTTACCATCTGTACTTTACGTTCTTCATCTAAGTCAACTACAGCATCATTTTTTAGACGATTTAAGGCCATTTCGACCATGCCAACAGCCCCATCAATAATCTTGGTTCTGGCAGCTATGATTGCTGAAGCTTGCTGGCGTTGTAGCATTGCACTGGCAATTTCGGGTGCATAAGCGAGGTGACTTATACGAGCTTCTTGTACGGTTATACCGGCTTTGCCTAGGCGTTCTTGAACTTCATGTCTTAGGCGCTCGCCGATTTCAACAGGATGACTTCTTAATGCAACTTCTGCTTCAGCATCGTCGCTTGGACCCTAAAGAAAACTGCTGGCCATAATTCTTAATGCAGATTCGCTTTGAATCGTCACATAGCTTTCATAATCATCAACTTCAAACACCGCTTCAGCACTATCGAAGTTTCTAATTCTGATTGTTAGTTAACTTGTCTTACTTGGAGGGCTAAATATATAAGTGTGACAATAACCACTAAAGTACCGAACACATCTTTAATAAAGCCTATTACTTCTCAATTTATACTTTTACCTGTCGTGAATCTTTGCGATGAGGTAAATTGTAACTCAAGAATTACCCGCTTATATCTGAATAATTTCGTTGTGCAATGAGACATAAAAAAGCCGATGGCTTTGCAACGCATCGGCTGTATATAACGAAAAGTCTTGCTTACTAAGCTTCAGTCATCTCTGCTGTATTGGCCCAAGAAAGCACTGGGTTTTGTCCAAACACAACTTTGTTCACTATCAACGCAACACTAATGCAAGAAAATAGTGTGATAAACATTAAGTGAATGTAGTGCAGGCCGAAGGGCGCGTGTATTGGTGAGAATTCAAAGGACAAAGACGCGTACAATAAAATACCAAACACCACGGATGTTATCGCTGCGTTTGCGTGCACATTTTTGAATAATAGACCTACCGCAAATACCGAAAGGATGGGCATGCTAAGCAAGCCATATAACTGCTGTATTAAGTTAATAATACTATCCGCACTGGCATACACCGGCACTAACGCTAATGAAATAATAGTTAAAATAGCAGTAACAAAGCCACTCAATTTAGGTACGTTAGGTTTGTCATTAATATACGCTTGATGAATGTCACACACATAAAGTGCCGTCGCTGAATTCAGATTACTGTTATACGTAGTTAAGACTGCTGCAGCCATCGCGGCTGCAAAAATACCAGATAATGATGGGTCCAATAAATTACCTACGATGGTTCCATAAGCAGCATCACCAATATCGCCGTAGAGTTTAAAAGCAATGATACCGGGCACAACAATAATAGTTGGGACAATCAATAAACGAATAGCAGCCGCTGCAAAAACACCTTTCTGCGCTTCTTTTAAACTAGGAGCTGCCATTGCGCGTTGCGTAATAACTTGGTTTGTTCCCCAGTAAAACATCTGAATGAATATCATGCCTGTCAGCAAAGTATGCCAAGGAATAGGTGACTCGTTATCACCAATGAGCGTTAAGCGTTCTGGTGGGATCCCAGAAAAGTCGTAGTTTATTGCTTCTAGTGCTACAAATACGACCACCAGGGCCATGACTAATAGCAATACGCCAGAATAAGTATCGGATACAGCAACTGCTCGCAGACCGCCAAATATCGCATACATTGCGCCTATAGCTGCAAAGGTAAGTGCGACATACATAATGTTCACGTTCAAGTCGAACATATTTATCATAAATAACGAGCCACTATAAATAACGGCAGGGCAAAAAATTAATGCGCTTCCAGCAAAAAATAAGACGCTGATAACAGCACGGATATTTTTATCGTTGTACCTACGCTCAAGAAGCTCAGTTGTTGTTGTGCACTTATATCGATAGTAAACAGGCAAAAACACTTTTGCTAAAACAATTAAGCCTACTACTGCTGAAAACTCCCAAAGCGCTAAAAGAGCCATCTGGTTTCCATTCATACCAACTAATTGGTCAGTACTTAGGTTGGTCAACGTGATTGAGCCGGCAACAAAATACCAAGCCAGGCCGCCGCCCGCCAAAAAATATTCTTTTGTTTGGTTAGTTGAGCTATGCCCTTTGCCTCGGCAGTGCATATAAGTTAAAAATGCGATTAGGACGGTAACGCCCAAAAACACCGAAATTTGAATTAGATTATCTGACATAGTGCTTCCTTACTCACTCATAAATAAAATGGCGAGTCTTTATTGTTTTTATTCTTGCGTATTGTTTGCCTAAGTTATAGCTGTCTGCAATCACAGGCAGCTATCAACTTAGGCATCCAGCTTTTGCTGAGGAATAACTATTTCTTGAATGAGCAGTTTAATAAGCGCTGCAGTTATGAAATAGTGGCATCCTTTGCGACTTCCATTTTTACTTCAACAATTCTTGCTCTTTCAACATCTTCATTATTGATGGTGATCAGTCTATTAACCTGTAAAAGTGATATCAACATTGCATGAATAGGCATTAAATAACCTTGTTTACGCAGTGAATCGAGCTCTTCAATACTCAGACTTTGAAAGCGATCTTCATCAATCGTATGCAAGCCTTTAATTTTTTTAGGCTCACCATCAAATAACTGAATATTCATATCTAGGTGTTTAAATAAACCGAGGTCGTCTAATGTTTTACTAAACTTAGCAGTTTGTATGTCCTTTTGAACATCTGCATCTAGCAGCTGAGCGCGCCTTTTTGTTGCTTCAGTAGGATTACTTTTTTCATCAAACAATGGCTCGCCAGTAGTTTTTGAAAAGTCACCTTGGTCCTCTAGAATACCTATAGTGTAGGCATTCTCTTCAGCGGGTGCTTCCATTAGATAAAATGGGAAAGTTTGAATACTCGTTGGGCGATAAATAACATCAAATTTGTCGTTCTTTACAAACAAGTTTTCATTCGGTACAAAACTGGTCAGTGCTGAAAACGTCCAAAATCCATTGTGTGTATTTTTGGTCGCAAATACTGGGTAGCAAGTTGCTGCTTGACCTAGTTCGGTTGCTCGCAAATTCATTAAGTGCTGTTTTGCTATATGTTGTATGACCGCATTGTTTGTTATCTTCAAATCTTTGTGCGTTTTACTACTCAGTTCTACTAACTTCAATTTTTTCATATTTCCACTACTTCATTTGTGCGCTTGCAAGCCATTTCTCAATATATTCTCTATGCATGGGAAGTGTTTGTAGCATTTGTTCGGTTATTTTCTGATTTCTTTGAATGATCATTTCAGCCTGCTGCTTTTCTTGATAAAGATGCGCTTGCTTAGCGAAGTCAGGTTTAAAGCCCATACCATAAATTACATACTGATAACTGGCGGCAGGAAACAATTCTATCGCACTTTCGAAGTCTCCGCTTGTTGGGCCACGATAACTCCATATTGCTAGGTCTTCTTGCAGACTCTCGGGGATATTTTTCGGGTTAGTATGTGCCTGCCAATAAGGTTCAGGGCGTTTGGTTAGCATGTAATGTAGTTTTAAGAAATCAATGATACGAGACCAACGATAACGCATTTGTTGATTAAAGCGTTTGGCTACTGTAGGCATTACAGCTTTTGTTGGCGGTAAATTGTCAGCAATGTAGCGAGCCGAAATTTCAACTAACATAATGGCTGTAGCTTCAAGTGGTTCAACAAAACCCGCCGCCATGCCGACAGCAACGCAATTTTTTTCCCAAAAACGTTCTCTATGACCTGACTGAAAGGAGATTTTTCTAGCCGTTAATCCTTTGCTCGCTTTACCAACATATGTCCGAAGATTAGCTTCTGCCTCATCATCGGATAGATATTTACTTGAATATACATGACCCACACCTCGCCGGTGAGTCAGTCCAATATCCCAAATCCAACCAGCGTTTTGTGCAGTCGCAATGGTATGAGATGCAATAGGACTATCTTTCCTATCATATGGAACATGCATAGCAAGAGCTGAATCGTTGAAAAGTACTTCGTCCATTTTAATAAATGGTACGTTCAATTTACCACCAAGTAACAAGGCAGCAAAACCGGTACAATCGACATAAAGGTCAGCCTCGACATCAGCGTGCTTATCCAGGCTTATAGATTTAATACTGCCGTCATTTGCTAAGGTTACTTGATTAACCGTATCTATAACATGAGTGACATTTAGGTTGTTTTTACAATGATTTTTTAAGAGCTCCGCAAATTCGCCTGCATCTATGTGATATGCGTAATTACATTGCCCGCTGTATTCAGCTTCTGAAATAGTGCGAGGCGCTAATCCCGCTTCACATATGTGATGCTGAAAGTTTGCTTCCACTGCGTACTTTTCGATATCGGAAACATAGGGTGCTAGGTCGATTCGACCATAGCCTAATGGCACAGTGAAAGGGTGATAATAAAAATCACCATTGCCGTGCACCCAATCGACAAATTTACCACCTTGTTTGAATACAGCGTGGCAATTTGCAAATAGGTCAGATTCTTTAATACCAATATCACGTAAGGTATTTTTCATGGTTGGCCAAGTACCTTCGCCAACACCTACCGTGGGAATATCGGATGATTCAATTAACGTGATATTAATGCCGGGTGCATTACTGTCGCCGGACTTTGATTTATGATGAGCTGCAATAATAGCTGCACTTAGCCAACCGGCTGTACCACCACCTACAATTGCAATTGTTCTTATGACTTCAGACATAGCTTGCGAAATCCATTAAATAATTAGTTTCAAAAGGCTCTTACCCTAAGCAACGATAAACGCTGTGTGAGCTGAAGTAAATATGATTTGAGCTTTAGATGTGCGCTCTAGTTGTAAAATAAAGGATTTATGCAAAACCTGAATACAAAACCTTAATACAAAGTGTGAATGCACAGCCCGGGAAACAAAGGCTGGCATTCACGTCGTCAAACGTGCTTACTTGTTCTTTCTCTTAGAATACCGCACGTACGCCAAACGCAAAGCGACGCCCATTGTCTTCTATTGAGTAAGTTTGGTTAGGGAAACGACCTGTTTGAACCAATTCTTCTTCAGTAATATTGATACCTTCTAAGAATACGGTGAACGTTTCATCAATGTCGTAGCTTGCGCTAACATCCCATTGACCAAATGTTTCAGTGTTAATTGGTTCACCGTTAAAGCCGTTATCAATCGCGCGCAAGAAACCTTCACGATTGTTATAAGCAATACGAGCTTGGATCTGGTCTTTCTCATAGAAAACGACTAAGTTTTGAGAATCACCTAAGCCTTCAAGAGCAAAAGACTGAGTGGAATCGCTACTTAATGAAACGTTGCTGTCTACGACTGTCGCGTTTGCTTGAAAACCAAAACCGTTGTCGAACAAGTGAGTTAAACCAATTTCATAACCGGTAACTGTCGCAGCATCACCATTTTGTGGGCGAGTAACTGTATACAGTTCTGTTAAACCATTGAGCTCGTCTGCGCCTGCTGTTGCATCATCGCTGCAAAGGGCAGTGTTGGTAACACTACATCTATTATTAGGCGTACTTAAACGATCATTTAGCGTGTAGGTTTCCGGGCCTGTCAATCGAGTAATGAAGTTATCTACTTCTTTATTAAAGAATGCGAACGTCAATAAATTAGCATCGCCATAATAATACTCGAATGAAATATCCCAGTTGGCTGACTGGAATGGCTTCAATACAGGATTACCACCTGATGCTGTTAAATTCTGACGGCGTGGCTCATTAAACGTAGTCGCTGGCGATAATTGGCTCATTGTTGGACGAGTTAACGAATCATATACAGAGAAACGAACGATCATTTCGTCAGTCACTTGTAATTTAGCATTCACACTCGGTAAAAGGTTAGCGTAACTGCCACCTTGTACGATATCTGTTGCTGGGCCAAATACGTTTTGGAACAAGGTAGCATCTGTTGTTGGAATGATATCGGTTAAGAAGCTTTGAACCGCAGAAACAGCGATATCAGTTTGTGCGTAACGCGCTCCAACATTGACTGATAAAGGCATGTCACCTAAATCATATACGAAGGTGAAATCCATATACAGGCTAGTAATGTCTTCATTGATTGTGTAACGGTTGTTTTGCAATGTAGGAACAATTGGGTTGCCAGTAGACGCTAGGTAATCGACCATCGCATCACCATCATAAGTGTAGAAAGTATCAATTAAACCAGGGAAGAAGTTATTCGCAGTAAATGGACGGAAGTTGATCGTATCATTTGGCGCAGCAGTGCCGTAACCACAGAACGCACATTGACCGGCAGAGATCTGGAATGAATTTTTCTCACGTTCTTGTCTGTAAACACCAAATTTAACATTGTCTAACACGTCGCTATCTGGACGGTAAGTAAAGTCCGCTTTGAGTTCACTGATTTCGTCTTGCTCAGTGCGTGTAAAACCTTGTTCGTTGTAATGTAAACGAGACAATGAAGCGTCAGGTAAATTACCGTTTCCAAAACCGTCATGTTGCACAGTAGGAATACTGCCAGTGCCATCGAACGAGTAGTTATTAATAATACCTACAACGTTAAAACGGTCTTTACCAGCTCGGTCATTTTCAGCAGACGACGTTGATAAATCGAACTCTGCTTTTAATGAATCGTTAATATCCCATTCAACATTCAAACCAAAACCATCGTTAGTCACATCACGCGAGTTACGTGTTGCTGATACGAAATCACTCGCAGGATTACCACTACCTTGCGCATCTAAACCAATGTCTTGGCTAAATGTAAGCAAAGTGCCGGTCGCTGGGTCAATCGTAGCTGAACCAACACGATCAGGTTCAAACCAAGATGCGAGATCGGTAACCACTGAATCAACTTCGAATTTTGATACGAAGCCGTCTAAGCTAATAGTAACATCGTCTGATGGTGCATACTGAAATACTAAGCTTGCGTTTGTGCGAGTGCGTTCTTGATTATCAACGATTTGGTCCCAGTTTCTTGGAATATATGCGTTTGAGAACAAAACACCATCGCGATTGTTTTGAATCGTCTGGCCACCTCTCCAACCGGCAGTTGAGATTTGGTTAATCTGTATGTCGCGTTTTTGATGACTCACAGCTAATAATACGCCCATAGTGTCATCATTAAATGTGTTACTTACTAATGCCGAAACCGAAGGAGAGGTTTCCTCACTCAAGCTTTCGTACATGCCTTTAACAGAAGCAACAGCTTTGAAACCTTGATAGTCGAATGGCTTCGCGGTGATAAGACCGATTGTGCCGCCAATTCCACCTTCTTGCATGGTTGCATTAGTACTCTTATAAATATCAGCACCAACAATCTGGTCAGCGGCTAATACATCGAAATTGAATGCACGCCCTGCGCTGTCAGTAGCAATTTGACGGCCATTAACAAGTACTGTGTTGAATTGAGGACCGAAACCACGAATGGTAACTGCTTGGCCTTCGCCACCGCTTCGGTCTATGGCAACACCTGTAATACGTTGCAATGATTCAGCGACATTTAGGTCAGGAAATTTGCCTAAGTCTTCTGCTTTAATGCCGTCAGACACTAGGTTTGAGTTTTTCTTATCATCCATAGAAGCTTTAAGGCTGCTTCTAATTCCGCTGACAAGGATCACTTCTACTGGATCAGAAGCTGATTCTTCTTGAGCCATAACTTGATTTGAGCTTAGTAACGCTCCAGCCACTGCAATAGCAACCGATGTGCGTTTACCAAACGTTGATAATGTTTTATTCATTTGTGTTTTCCCTTTGCTTACTCGAGCTTTCTTATATTTAATGTGCTGATATTTTTTTTTTGTGTGTGTGGGCGTAGAACAAATAGATTAAAACCTATTTATAGTATAAATATAATCAATTGAGCGAGAATTACAACAATTTTGGTTAAATTAGATAAATAAATATTACTTTTTCTTGACAAAGTATTAACAATTCACTCCATTATAATGAGTCGTTAAAATAGTTAAGTTCATGTTTTATATTAAATTATTTTTATTTTTCAAAGGACTTTAATCGTTATTTTATTTTATAAAATAAATCATATTGAAATTATGTTTTATCGTATAAATACGATTAATGTTGATTTGTAAACTTGTGAAAGCTAACATGAGAATTGAACATTGGGTCAGGGTCAATCAAATATGTTGGATTTATTGGGTGCTACTAAAGTATGACTAAAAACTACGAATTTACACATCGCCGCAAGAACTTGTTAAATGGTGAGTGGGTTTTAGTTTCTCCACATCGCAACAATCGTCCTTGGTTGGGAGCAACAGAAAGCCCAACTGAAACTTCTCCTGCTTCCCATGACTCACATTGTCCTTTGTGCCCAACTAATACGAGAGCAAATGGAGATACCAATCCAAATTATGAATATACTCACGTCTTTACTAATGATTTTGGTGCATTAACACCAACCCTCAGTGATGATGCTTGTGTAGACCCTGATGAGTTATTTGAAGCGGAAGCGGCAACCGGCGCAGCTCGAGTCATTTGCTTTTCTCCTAAGCACAATAAAACATTACCCGAACTATCCGTTAATGAAATTGCTGAAGTGGTTAACACATGGCAGCAGCAATTTGTTGACTTATCATCCAGCTATTCGTGTATTCATATTTTTGAAAATAAAGGTGAAGTAATGGGGTGCTCACAGCCTCATCCACATGGTCAGATTTGGGCACATAATCACCGTTCTACTGAAATTCAAGTAGAAGAAGAACGTCAACTCACTTTTTATGCAAAGCATCAACGTAGTTTACTTGAAGTTTATATTGAAAAAGAGCAGGCCGAGAGGCAACGCATTGTTATAGAAAATAAGCACTGGTTGGTTGTTGTTCCATATTGGGCAAAATGGCCGTTTGAAACATTGCTGATATGCAAAGATGCGTTGCAAAACATTGGGCAGCTTGATGATAGTCAATCGCATGCCCTAGCAAAAGTGCTCAAAGAACTCACTGTACGATATGACAACGTTTTCAATTGTAGCTTCCCATACTCAATGGGGTGGCATAATGCCCCACTTGATTTAGACGATGCTACACATTGGCGATTACACGCTCATTTTTATCCACCATTGTTGCGCTCAGCGTCAGTAAAAAAGCATATGGTTGGGTATGAAATGTTAGCAGAAAGCCAACGCGATTTAACAGCAGAAACAGCCGCGAAGATCCTCCGTGATGTTCCTTCTTCACATTACAAGGACTAAGGCTTTGAAAAGATTATGCTGGGCGATACTATGACCAAAAACATACAAGCCTCTAATTTCTATAAGACCTTTGTTAAGCTCTATGGAGCCTATCCAACTGCGTTGTCAAATGCGCCTGGTCGAGTTAATTTAATTGGCGAATTCACAGACTATAACAACGGTTTCGTTTTGCCTTGTGCGTTGCAATATAGCACGCGTATATTGTTCAAAAAGCGCAGTGATAACGTAATCAACGTGCATTCAACTGATTATCCAGGTGAAACCGAACAATTCGATGTTAGCCAGGAAATAGTGCCGGGTAATTCTCAGTGGGGGAATTACATCAGGGCTGTTGCTTTTGTATTTAAGCGCGAAGGTTTCTTACTCAATGGTTTTGATATGCTTATTGATAGCGATGTTCCACAAGGCAGTGGTCTATCGTCTTCTGCTGCACTAGAAGTATCCGTAGGTGGTATGTTTAATTATGCCTGCGAGCTTAGTCTACCGGCTCCCACAATAGCCGTCTTAGGGCAAGCGGCGGAAAATGACTTTATTGACTGTCAATGTGGCGTAATGGACCAAATGATATCTGCATGCGGAGTCAAGGGGCATGCGATGCTGTTGGATTGTGAAAGTTTAGAAACTAAAGCGGTGTCAATCCCAGATGATTTAGCTATTGTTATCGTGAATTCAAATTACCCTCGAAAACTGGTTGATAGCGAATATAATCAGCGTCGAATTGATTGTGAGCAAGCTGCTAAAAAGATGCAAGTTAGCACCTTGCGAGGCGCTGATATGGCAAAGTTAAATGCTGTAAAAGACAGTTTAAGTGTAAACGAATACAAGCGCGCACACCATGTTATTAGTGAAAATCAGCGTGTTTTAGATGCAGTACAAGCGCTGAAAAATAATGATATGAGCGTGTTGCGTGAATTGATGAGCGCATCTCATCAATCTTTGAAGTATGATTTTGAAGTGACAGTGCCAGCAACTGACGGCTTAGTGCAAATCTGTGCCGCTGCTTTGCAAGACAGAGGAGCTGTGAGGATGACTGGTGGTGGTTTTGGCGGCGCAATTGTGTGTTTATGCAGAACCGAAGACATTGCGTCAATTACTAAAGCAGTTGAAGCAGAATACGAAAAAAAATTCAATTTGATCGCGAACATCTATGTTTGTAGCGCGGGCGAAGGACTAAAAATAACTGAGCTAGCGAAAGGATTAATTTAGATTATTATTACTGGTTAATGACTATGAATTTAACAACGGTTTAAGGATAAATAATGCTAAATTGGGGTGTAATAGGCTGCGGCAACATAGCAAATACTTTCGCAGACGGATTAGCTTGTCTTGATTCTGGGAAATTGATTGCCTGCGCCTCTAATTCGATGCAACGAGCTCATGCATGGGCAGAAAATCAAAAGTTTCAACATGATATTCGCTCCGTATATAACAGTTATGAAGCGCTGGTAAATGACAATGATGTTCAGGCCGTTTATATTGCCAATACGCACAATTTTCATTATGAGTCAGTTAAGTTGTGCTTGCAAAATCATAAACACGTTTTGTGTGAAAAACCCATTACATTAAACGCTCAACAAGCTGCTGAACTCTACGCTCTAGCACGGGAAAATAAGTGCTTTCTGATGGAAGCAGTTTGGACTCGTTTTTTACCCGCTATTCGTATGTTGCAAAAAGCGCTTTCAGATAATGTCATTGGCGATGTGTTGAGCGTTAGAGCCGATTTTAGTATAAATCGAAAGCTAGATGAAAGTCATCGACTTCGTAATAAAAAATTGGCTGGTGGAGCATTACTTGACCTTGGGATTTACCCAATTACATTCGCATTCATTGTATTTGGCGAGGCTCCTGAAAAAATTCAAAGCTCAGCTATAATGGACACCACTGGTGTCGATGAACGATCATCTTATTTATTTGAATATAATGATGGACGCATCGCTTCATTATCATCAGGATATACTCAATCAGCGCCTTGGGAAGCCCTAATTTCAGGCTCTGAGGGCTATATTCGAATACCTCAATTCTTTGCTGCCCAAGGTTTCTCTGTTCATAAAGATGAACAAGAGCCGCAAACTCATAGTTACCCATTTGGTGTTAACGAAAATTTCAGCTTTGAAATACAACACATGCAAGATTGCATACAGCAAGGGTTGTTGCAAAGTCCAATATTGCCGCATGGAGAGAGTTTACAAGTAATGGATACAATGGACATCTTGCGTGGTCAGTGGGGCCTTAGCTATGAGGGCGAATAATAACGAGTAGAAACACAACCTAAAGAACGACAATCTAGATAAGCATAGCTAAAAGAAGCATAGCTAAAAGAACCACATCCAACATAATAATAAGGAAAATGAGACGATTATGAATAGGCATGTTGAAAATACTAAAAACAACATTGGAAAGGCGCAATCGGCTTTACTGCTTTGTTCCTGTTTACTCGTTGTCTCATTAGTTAGTGGTTGTAATCCAATTAATGAAGCAGGCGATGTTACAGTAACTGTGGATGCACCTTCCAAAACGACTGAAATCAAACAAATGCAGCCTCAACAGTTGTACCCTAAAGTCCACCCCGATATGCAACCTGAACTAGCATCAGCCGGGAAGTATAAAGTGGGCGTTAAGACATTAGATATTACTAATGAAAACTATGTGGATTTATTAGCGCACCAAATTAAGCCGAGGACGCTCAAAATTGAGGTTTGGTATCCAGCTGACTACAGGGACGGCACTCCTTTAACTTCTTATGAAAACGAAACTAGATTAGCCAAAAAATTCAGCATTCAAGCCAATGCGGCGAGAGACGTTGCTCCGTTAGCGTCTGAATCTAAATATCCGGTTGTGGTCATATCACATGGTTACACTGGCTACAGACAAATTATGTTTTACCTCGGGGAGCATTTAGCTAGCCACGGATACACCGTGGTAGCTATTGATCACACCGATTCAACAAACGAAGATGTTGATATAGTAAATGCGCCGTTCAATGGTTTTCCAAGTACGCTAATGAACCGCAGCCGTGATCAGCAATTTACTTTGGATTTTATTACTCAGGAAAAACACTTTTTAAGCGAGGTTATTGATCCCAACAATGCTGGCCTAATTGGTTATTCAATGGGGGCGTTTGGTGCATTAAATACAGTGGGGGGGTGTTACAATTTCTCGCTCCAGCAAGCAGGAATGTATACCTCAACGCAGGATAAAAATATGCTGGGGTTGGTGCAAAAAGCGTTAAACAGCTGTGCTGCAGGGCAGTATGATAATCCAAAAGTTGACGAGAAGTGGAAGGCGGCAATTATGTTTGCTACATGGGGCGGTCAGAATGATTTATTTACAGATAAAAGTCTTGCCGGTATTCCAGTGCCTACATTATTTGTATCAGGAAACCTTGATGATATTTCTGGTTATGCGGGTATACAGTCTTTATATGAAAAAATCCAAGCCCCTAGTATGTACTTACTTACAATGATAAATGCGCGCCATAACATTGCTCCTCATCCTGCGCCAAAAGAAGCTTGGGGTAGTGAATCCGATTTTGGTCACTATTATGAACCTGCATGGTCAAGTGCAGTCTTAAACGACATAAACAAACACTTTGCTTTAGCGATGATGGATTGTCATGTTAAAAAACAAGCTGAAACCTGCGATTACTTGAATTTATCTGAAAGCTCAGATCAAGTGCCGCTGGATGGCAAACTACCTGAGCCATGGATGGGGTTTGATAGTCGGTTCTCGACCGGATTGCGTTGGGAGCAGAAATAGGTTGGTTAAAAAAATGACGAGTTTTAAACTCGTCATTTGCTAAAGGTAAATCAGGGACGCAAAAATTCATCCTCTCTCAATGACGATAAGTGAACAACAGGCATAATACCCTAACTTTAATCCTCATTTTTTTCGTATTAATAAATTGCGCACTAGCGCGTTTTACTATTTAGTACCTTAAGAGCAAGATGCTTTTAGTTAAGAGTCTTGGAAACAGCAAAATTACCAATCACTAAATGGCTAAATTAAATTACTTAAGTGGTTTTATCAACGAGTAGTTTAGTTGCATCTTCAACACTCAATGGTGCACTATAATAAAAACCTTGGATGATGCGGCCTTGAAGATTAGCTAATATCTGCAATTGTGCTTCTGTTTCAACCCCCTCAGCAATCACTTTCATTGATAAATCGCCTGCTAGCGTGTAAATGTTTTTCAGCACTATTTTTGTGGGCGCATCTGTTTCAATATTCTGAATGAAGCACCTATCAATCTTTAATGTATCAATAGGGAATTTAGTTAAATAATTAAGCGAAGAGTAACCAGTACCAAAGTCATCCAAGGCGACACTCACTCCCAGAACCCTAAGCTTAGTTAGAATATCGAGAGTTAAATCAATATTGTCGAGTAAAACTGATTCCGTAATTTCTAGCTCTAGGTATTCGGCAGATAAGGCATTCTGTTTTAAGGCTTCTTCTACGTCGTTGACTATATCGGATTTAGTGATTTGCTCGGCGGATACATTAACCGAGATTTTACCTGAAAAAAGGCCTTGTTCATGCCATATTGCCGCTTGTTTACAGGCTGCGGATAATACCCAGCGTCCTATTTGGACAATGGAGCCATTGCGCTCTGCTTCAGGAATAAAAACGTCGGGTGTAATCGCTGTTCCGTCTGGCTGAAACCATCGTATTAAGGCCTCAAATCCAGTTATTTGCTTAGAAAATTGATCAATCTGAGGCTGATAATAGAGCTCAAATTCTTCGTTATCCATAGCTGAACGCAACTTCTGTTTTAGCTCTGTTCTTTTCTCAAGCTCTTTACTTAATGACTCGTTAAAGAAACGAACCGAATTTTTGCCGCTTTGCTTAGCAGCAAACATGGCTGTATCCGCATAAACTAGCAGTGCGTTTTTATTTTTGGTGTCCGAGGGAAAGCGAGCACCACCAATACTTGCTGAAACACTTACTGTATGGTTAGTCAACTTATAACGACTTTCCAAGGTTTGGCGTAATCGTTCTGAGATACTTAACAGTCCGCTAGATTGGCTCCGCTTATTAATGACAATTGCAAATTCATCCCCCCCCAAGCGCGCTAGTAAGTCATCGTCTCTCAACACATTTCTCATTCGTGCTGATGCTTGTATCAGCAATTCGTCCCCTACTGCATGACCGTAGATATCATTCACTTCTTTAAATCCGTCTAAATCGACTATGAGTAGCGTAAAAATATTACTCGGATTAGCAATGAGTTGCTCAACACGTTTATTAAAATTATAGCGGTTTGCAAGACCTGTCAGGTTGTCGTGGTTTGCTTCCTGATGGAGCTTCTTAATATGTAACCGCCTATTTATAATGAATAATAATAGTGCAAGTGCTAGAAGGCCAGCAAGTGACCATAGAGCGAAAAACCACCACGCTTGTTCTATTTCAAAAGTAAATACAGATACTTGATCACTCCATTTGCCATCACTATTGCTAGCGGTGACTTTAAAAGTATAAGTGCCGGCACTAAGATTGTTATAGGTTACGTTTGTTTTATTTCCAGCTTCCACCCAGTTTTCATCAAAACCTTGCAGTAAATAACGGTAACGATTGGCACTTGGGTTAGTATAATCTAACGCTGCATAGGAGAATGACAGGTTGTTGTTTTTATGGGATATAAAAATTTTACTCTGATTATCTAACCCTTGCACCCGAATTTTCTCATCGGATTTGACCTGAGTTATCTGAACAGGAACATTATATTCGTTTGATTTTATTTGATTTAAGGTAACGATAACTAGCCCTTTGTTAGAACCCAGATATAAGGTGTCACCGACTAATGTCTGGCTAGCACCTTCAAAATTGAGACCTGGGAAATTCAATAAACTGGGGTAAACTGTCGACTCTTGGCTACTTGTATCATAGGAAAATAGTTGTTCTTTAGTCGTTAGCCAAAGTTTATCTTGGTAGATGCTAACGGTGAACAATTCATTACTGGGGAGCCCTTCATTGGTCGAGAAATATGTTGTTTCGACATTGTTATCTTCATCAATCCTTAGTTTAGCTAAACCTACGCCAGTAGTTGTAGCCCAAATAGTGCCGTTTGTATCTTCAATAATACTTGAAGTCCGGATATTCTCTCTATTATCTTTGCCCATACGAATATGTTGCTCTAAGCCGGACTGCAGATTAATACGGTGAATGCCATCTGTGGTGGCTAACCATATATCTCCGTTTTTTGAAATCAAGGTATCGTTAGTGTAATTTCCGCCTTTTGTATATGCATGAAGCTCATCATTCAAAAGTTTTTTTACAACCCCTTTCTTAGGATCGAATTTCGTTAGACCAACATCTACATAGCCAGTTATCCAAATATCATTATTATTATCTACAAGGACGGTAGTCAGCTCAGTTTTCGCTAAGCCCCAAGCATTATTCTCAGTATTAAAATAGTTTACGACCTTATCATTTTTGGGGTTATATTGGTGCAGACCGTCTGCTGAGGCGATCCAAAAGTCTCCTGTTAAGTCTCTATTAACGTCTCTAATGGCAGAGCTTGGTTGGTTTTTTTGTGCGTTAGGCAATAACTCAATTTGCTCTATGGTCTGATCAGACAAACGTAGCTTGTTTAAACCGCTGGACGTGGCAATCAACACATGCTCTTTATCCATCAGCGCAGTATTGAAGACGACCATACCTGACAGGCCCATCCCATTAGCTTGCCTTTGGATTAGGTTACTGGCGCTCTGTAAATAGGATAGAGTTGAAATACCATAGTCGGTGGACACCCACAGTAAACCTGATTGATCCTCGAATAAATGATTAACCTGACTGGAAATCAAAGATGTTTCATCAAAATCACGCGCGGTTAACAAAGAGAACGTTTGGCGGTTAGAGGATATTAATGTAAGGCCTTTTTCATAATGGGCAAGCAAAACTTCCCCACTTGGTCTTTCTATTATGCTAGTAATAGTATCGCTAGCGATACCGGATCCATCCAATTTGGCCTTGTACTGGGTAAACTTGTAGCTTGTAGGGTCAAAATCAACTAGCCCTTCATTTTGTGTGCCAATCAGAACTCGACCAGTTTTTGAACGAGTCATTTCTAAGATAGTATCTTGGTACCATTCAGGCGCATCGTTATCTTTATCGCTTGCAAGTATAAAAGTCTGTTCTGTCGGCTTGAAAAACACAATTCCTTGCAATGTTCCAAGCAAAAAATTGTCGTTACTGATTTCGACCATCCGAAAGACGGCGATACTATTCGCGGTGTTTTTAATTTCGCCAACGAAGTGAGAGAAAGTATTAGTCTGCGCATGATATAAATTGAGACCTTCGTTGGTCCCTATCCAGATCCTATTACTTGAATCCTGATAGATAAAATGTAACCAATTGGAGTTGATTGAACCGGGTTTCGAATCATCATGTTGAAAGTATTCAATTTCACCATCGATTCTAACTTTATTTAGTCCATCCTCAGTTAAGATCCAGATGTTACCTAGGTTGTCCTCCAAGATCTGTATTACAAAATTATTAGTGATGTGGTTAGGTGTACCCGGTGAATAAAAAAAGTGGCGATACGATTTACCGTCGTAACGACTAGCCCCTCTATCGGTAGCAAACCAGATAATACCATTTCGTTGTTGATAGGTTTGGTAAACACTATTTGAAGGCAAGCCGTCGGCAGTGGTTAATGAATGGAAGCGCAGATTGTTTGCGAGTAAGTTGTTAGATGCCCCGATTGAAAACAAACAGAGTAAACATAATATTATTTTTAGGAGTCTGTTCACAATACAATCGTTTTCACTTAGGTCTTGTCTATAGCAGGAGATAGGTTAAATTCTATCTTGCGTGCGAACCTTAAAACATTCGGTTTTAATGATTACCACAATAGATATATTACGGTTACATCGGTGTTTAGAATCTAGCAACTACGAATAGTATAACTGCTCTGCACAACAGATGCTAAATTTTTGTGTGCAAATAGAAGCCAATAATTGGAGCCCATAGTTATCGCGGGTTTATTACGCCGCAACAACCATGAACACTATCCTACTATCACATCTTCTATTTTAATTTATCTTCAATATATTGATCAACTAGCCTTTCCATAATATCTAACGGAACAGCACCATTTTTCAATATTACATCATGAAACTCACCTAACGAGAATTTATCGCCGAGTGCTTTTTGAGCTTTCGCTCTCACTTCTAGTATCTTCATCATGCCGACTTTATATGCGGTAGCTTGACCTGGTAGCACAATGTAGCGTTCGATCTCAGAAGTAACATCTGATTCAGCCATGCCTGTATTATTTAACATATACTCAATCGCTGCTTCACGTGTCCACCGCTTAGAATGAATGCCGGTATCAACAACTAAACGAACTGCTCTAAAAAGCTCAGCTTGCAGTCGACCAATATTATCAAAAGGGTCATCCTGAAAACCCAATTCCCAAGCCAAATATTCTGAGTACAACGCCCAACCCTCTACGTAAGCGGTGAATGGGGAGATGGTTCTAAATAGAGGAATACCGTCTAATTCCATTGCAATCGCAATTTGGAAATGATGGCCTGGAATACCTTCATGATAAGCCAAAGTGCGCATTGAATAGGTTGGCGTCGCTTTTATATCGTATAAGTTGGCGAAGAATACACCGGGTCGAGTGCCATCGATAGAGGGTTGCTGATAGTAAGCACCGGGTGCTGTTTTTTCTTTAAATAGTGGAATACGTTTTACTTTCATTCCCGCTTTTGGTTTTAGCGAAAAGGAGTTGCCTAAACCAGCATCTATTTCGTCTAATATTGTTTGGTAGTCGACTAAAATTTGCGCTCGGCCCTCGTCAGTATCCGGGTAATAAAACTGGTCGTCGTTTGCTAGTTCGTTTATCGCAGGCGTAAAACCGCCGGTGATATCGTAACCTTCACTGCCTAGAATATTCAAAATATCACCTTGGATACGCTCAACTTCTGCCAATCCGATATTATGAATTTGGTCAGCGCTGTAGTCAGTAGTAGTAAAAAATCTGAGGGCGAGCTTGTAAACTTCATCACCTTGAGGCACTTGCCAAATACCATCATTGCTACCCGCTTTATTCTCTAATTCAGAGAAATAGTTAATAAGCATTTTATAGGTCGGATATACAGTAATTTCAATTTGTGTTTGAGCTTGTTCGAGTAAATCATCATATTTTTCAGCCGGAATTAGGGCCGTTTTTTTCATTTTTTCGTGCAATGAAGTATATAAAATATTTTCAGTGGAAGGTTTGTCGACAAACCCCTGCATTTCATCAATAACACGACGAACTACAAACTTAGGCGGAATAATTCCTTTTTCCTCGCGAATTTTAAGGCCTTCCATCATTTGTTCAAAATAGCGTTTTGACTCACTCAATCGTGAAATGTAATTCTCAACACTTTGAGCATCGGTAATGGCATGTTGCGCGTCCATGAAACTAGGAAAGTTGCTCTGGGCACCAGACATTTGATTGAATGGATAGTTGTGATGTTGATATTTTTCAAACCCTTCGATGGTATCAAATAAATATAATGCAATTTCTTTTGAGAGCTTTTGGTCTTGGTCAAGGTTCTCATATTGCAGAAGCACTTGTTTAGCTTCCTTCAATTCAGTAAATACTTTTTGGGTAGATGCTTCGCTCGCATCATCTAAATGAGCGTTGTGTCCAGTAATGCCGATACTCTCAAATACGCCAATAGAGGTCATTGTCTCTGGGCTATTCAGTGCTTGTTTAATGAGAGTACGATCGAGAAATACTCTGAAAGAAAAAGGCTTATCTGCCTTCCACTCGTGAGTGGCTATAGCGCCTGTAATAATAATAATGGTTAGCACAACGATGCCTACCCACTTAAAGAAAATTTTCATGATTTGCTGATCCCTATTTCAATTTATTGATCTTCCGGTTCTGATTGTAATGCTAAGTTGCCGAAAATAGCTAACTTAATACACGTTAATACTGCGGAGTGATTAATTTTTTAGTGAAGGTTGTTATTCTAACGTAGGTTTTGTGAGCAAGTTTTAGAGTCTTGCGAGTCTCAGATCCTGATAAACCCAAGGTAGTTATTTAGCTGTTGATTTAACTTAACAACTACCTTGTAAATACCTAATCTTTAATATGTTGTTTTAAGTATTGAAAAATCTCGCGTGCTGCTTTAGGTGTTTTTTCCGCTTCTTTCTGTTTAACTGCTTGACGTTGCATTTGCCTTAGCTTTTGTCGATCTAAATCAGGATGTTTATCCAGAAGAGTCGAAATAACGCTATCGCCCTGAGCCACAATGTCGTCTCGAAGTTGCTCAAGCTCATGAAATTGGCTTTCAGATTTTATGTGATGTGCGCGCAATCTGTTGATTCCATCCTCAATGGGTGCAAGCTCGCATCGGCGCAGTATTTTGCCGATTAATTGAAGTTGACGTCTAAAGCCGTCTTTCTTCTTATTAATACGATTTGCTAATTGGATGGCATCACGCAACTCCTCAGTCAGCGGAATACTGTCTAATTGGGCATTTGAAAACTCAACTAAGGCGACACCTAACTGCTTTAGATCTTCTGCTTCTTGCTTAAGCTGAGTTTTGCTTTTTATTATGTCACCATTTTCGTCAAGAAGTGGCTCGTCGTTGTAATCGGCATTCATATCAAGTTTTTTGATTTCTTTAGTGCTAGAATTATGGTTGATTGTAACCGCCACACTATAGTTTGGACAGTAAAAATAATATATGGAATCTGAAAAGCAGTTAGCAGAAATTCAAAATGTCGTAGATGACGCATTGCGTCTGGCTATTCAAAAGGGTGCGACGGCGGCCGAGGCAAGCATGTCTAAAGTTCAGGGCATAGCTGTATCATCAAGACTAAAAGAAGTTGAAACTGTAGAGTTTACAAATGACGGCGGGCTAGGCATAGCAGTGTTTGTAGGGAAACGGAAGGGTAGTGCATCAACCACCGATTTGAGTCCTGCAGCGTTAAGATTAACGGTAGAAAAAGCCGTAGAAATTGCAAAATATACAAGTGAAGATGACTGCACTGGCATTGCTGATAAAGAATTTATTGCTACCGAAATACTCGATTTAGACCTATATCACCCCATAGAATTAGATACCGAAGCAGGAATTAAATTGGCAATTGAAGCCGAAACTGCTGGAATGGACTTTGATTCAAAGATTATTAATTCAGATGGTGCCTCATATAATGCTAATTTGGGTGTTCGAGTATACGGAAATACGCATGGTATTAATGCAGGCTACGCAAGTAGTCGTTATAATTTAAGTTGCGTGCTAATCGCTCAAGACGGCAAAGACATGCAACGCAATTATAGCTATACAATGAACCGTGAAGCGCATTTACTCGACTCAGCTTTTAAGGTGGGTGTTGATGCAGCTAAAGAGACCTTGAGCCGTTTAGGCGCTAGAAAAATCAAAACGGGCAAAGTACCGGTGCTTTTCCATCGTGATATTGCCTCAGGCATTTTCGGTCATTTTGTGAGTGCAATTAGTGGTGGTAGTTTATTTAGACAGTCTTCATTTCTGCTCGATAGCTTAGGTACCAAAGTATTTCCGGATTGGCTAACAATTAATGAAAAACCCCATTTATTGAAGGGTTTAGCAAGTTCACCATTTGATAATGAAGGTGTACGCACACAAGACATGACTATTGTTGAGTCAGGCGTATTGCAGCATTATCTGTTGACTAGTTATTCGGCGCGTAAAATGAAAATGCAAACGAATGGTCATGCTGGTGGTATTCACAATTGGCTATTAAGTTCGACCGGTGAGTCGGACAAAGAACTCCTTGAAAAAATGGGAACAGGGCTTATTGTCACTGAACTCATGGGACAAGGCGTGAATATTGTGAATGGCGATTATTCTCGCGGCGCGGCTGGTTTTTGGGTGGAAAATGGCGTTATTCAATATCCGGTACATGAAATTACGATTGCAGGTAACTTAAAAGATATTTTTCAAAATATTGTCGCAATTGGCGCTGAAACCGAACACCGAGGCAGTATTCAAACTGGCTCTATACTTATTGAGTCTATGCAAGTTGCGGGTTCTTAATTGTCAAAGTATAGTGGCTTAAAAGAAAGCCCGTTCATGCACGGGCTTTCTTTTGCTGTTAAGTTTCTAAACTCTATGTTTTGAGGGGGCTAATCTACAGCACCACAAAAACGGTAGCCTTCGCCATGAATGGTTACGATTAACTCTTCATCGTCTGGTTGTGATTCGAAGTGTTTACGAATACGACGAATAGTTACGTCTACCGTTCTGTCATTAGGGCGCAACTCACGGCCCGTCATTTCCATAATGAGTTGCTCGCGAGTTAATATTTTACCCGGGTTACTCAAGAACAAGTGCAATGCCCTAAATTCACTGCGCGGTAATCTAAACTCTTTTGCTACCGGCGATATTAAGCTACGGCTGTCACCATCGAGTGTCCAACCATTGAAGTTAACTTTGCTTGGCAAATCATCATCTTCAGAAGCGTTGCTGGTTCGAGACAGTAAATTGCGAGCTCGAATAGTTAATTCTCTCGGGTTAAAAGGCTTAGTCAAATAATCGTCGGCACCAATTTCAAGGCCAAGAATACGGTCAACATCATTATCGCGGCCGGTGAGAAAGATAAGGCCGACATTTTTCCTATCACGCACTTCACGCGCTAGGATCAAACCATTTTTGCCCGGCAAATTAATATCCATGATGACTAAATTGATCTGGTTGTTGTGGAAAAAGTCATGCATTTCTTGGCCGTTTTCAGCTTCGAATACATTGTACCCTTCAGCTTCGAATAAGCTTTTCAGCGTAGTACGGGTGACGACTTCGTCTTCGACGATAAGGATGTTTGGCGTTTGCATTCTCTACACTCTTTTAACATTGCTAAATTGAGTTTATCAGAATATTGATAAACATCATTTTTTTTATACGAAAAATTTCTATTGTTAGCCCACGATACTTTTTGCGCGGTTGGGTACGTACATAGCACTAATAATCTAAATTTCTGAAAATTAACACGTCACGAGCTGTAATAAGCTTCTTAATTTGTAATAAAATTACAGTATCGCTCACAGTATATTCAAAATAAGACTAAATTGAAAATTAGATTTGTTTAAACTTTCATATTAGCTGCAATAACTGTTGTTTAAAGTACATTTTTACTTTGAATTAATTATTGTTTCCTATTTGTTACTTACGCTGATAAATATTTAGATATTTGTCAGCAGCTTCTTTCCAAGTGAATTTTTTCTGCATTCCGCGTTTTATGACAATCTGTAACTTTTTACTGTCTTCGAGTCTCACCAGTAATGCTCTTCTGACTGCGCTAAGTAATGCTTCTGGTGTTGGTTGATTAAACACAAAACCGGTTCCTTGTGGCTCATTAATATCAACAATCGTGTCTTTTAAGCCTCCAATACCACGCACAATAGGCGTCGTTCCATAGGCTAAGCTGTACATTTGATTTAGGCCACAAGGCTCAAACTCCGACGGCATTAAGAAAAAATCAGCGCCAGCTTCTACTTTATGTGCGAAGTCTGGTTTAAAGTCCTCTACAAAGACAAATTGTTTTAGATGCTTACTTGCGATTTGATGTAGTTGTTCAGTTATGTCCTTTTGACCTGTTCCCACCAAGGCAATTTGCACATTATGTTTAAGAATATCCTCAATGATGGGCATTAAATACCCAAAGCCTTTTTGCAGTGTTGTTCTGCAAACCATACCTATAATTGGGATTTGTGAGTCAAATTTTAAACCAAATGTCTTTTGTAGGTCTTTTTTGCATGCCGCTTTCCCTGACATATCATCAACAGAATAATGTGCAGCAATAAATTCGTCGGAGCTTGGATCCCATTGTTCGTAATCGCAGCCATTTAGCACGCCCTCGACAACGTTGATACGTTGTCGAATAACGTCATCAATGCCGTGACTACCTAATGGGGTCGCAATCTCTTGTGCATAGGTAGTGCTGACAGGGCAAATATTATCAGCATATAACAAACCCGTTTTCAGCATATTCAAATGATTGTTTTCAACATACATGCCGGGTGATGTGGGATCAATGCTTGGAATATTGATTAAATTGTCAGTTCCTTGAAATGCGGCGTTGTGAATAGTTAAGACTGATTTGGTGTGTGCAAAATAATCGTAGGTAAGTGGCGAATGCTTGGCAAAATAGCATGCCATTGAAGTGTGCCAGTCGTTGGTGTGTAAAATGTCTGGCTTAAAGCTCACAGCCTCAGCTGTTTTTAGGGCTGCTAGTGAGAAAAAGGTAAATTTTTCTGCATTGCTGATTTTGCTATCGTCACTGTAAAGTTTGTCATTATTAAAGTATTCAGGATAATCGACAAAATAGACGGAAATGCCGTTAAAGCTTAATTCCTTTATATTAAATGCGTAACTGTGTCCGTTTGTATAGATAATTTGTTGTGGTGTTGCATTGGCAAGTTTTAAAGAGTCTGCAGCGGCTTTGTAATAAGGAAGGACAATCTTGACGTCATGTCCAAGTTCAGACAACGCAATGGGCAGGGCTTTGCCAACATCTGCTAAGCCTCCGGTTTTTACAATGTCTTCTACTTCAGATATCAAAAAGAGTATTTTCATAAGGTACTAAGTCTTCTTATCTAATTTTTAATGTCACTTGTTACAATATAAGACCAAAGGCCGCTAAAATTTGGCCTTACGGCGCACATCAGCGTTGCCGTAAGAGCTGTATTACCCTATTTTGCAGCTTCGTAAATATTATATTTATTCGTACTTACTAGTGTCTTAGAGCGGAAATACAGGCCACTCATAACCTCACTGTAAGGTAAAAATTTATTTGCCACAATATCAAGTGTGCCGCGCGGACGAGTTTGTTTATGCGCCTGGGCTATAAATTGTTGTGTAATGGTGTAGTCGTTGCGGATACCAGTATGAAACGGCGGATTACTAACGATGTGATCAAAGTAACCTTCGACTTTTTTCATGCCGTCACTCGCAATGACAGTTCCTTCAACAGCATTAAGCTCAAGTGTTTGTTTCGTACTATAAATGGCAAGCGCTGATACATCACTCATAGTAACTTTTACCTTGGTATTAAGCTTGGCAAAATAAGTACCTATGATACCTGTGCCACAAGCAAAATCTAATACTTGGCCTTTCATGTTGACTAATTTAACCGAGCGTGGCTCAAATTGAGCTAACAATAACTGAGTGCCTGGATCGAATTGTTTGTGACCAAATACGCCGGGAAGTGAAAATATCTTGAGTTCTTGACCGTTTACCAAATACTTTCTGATGACACCAAATTGCTTTATCTCAAACGCCGACTTGTTAGGTGTTTCAATTTCAACACAAATTAAACCGCAATGTTTAGCGCCATCAATTTTGTTAACTGTTGAGCCCACACGCTCCAGCAATTTCCCCACGCTTTTAATGCCAGCTTTGTTTTCGCCAACAATCAATAATTTACCGCCTACTTTGACCAAGTCAGTCATGTTAGCAATAAGCATTTCAAGATGCTGTTTTGCTTTTGGCAGAAAAATAACCGCCCCATCTAGTTGCTGTTTATCTTTGAGATCATTAATACTAAAGCTGGCAGCAAAAACTTGCGGAAACTTACTGGTATTCTCACTCTGAAAATAAATATCATGAAACTGATGGAGGCCGGTAATATCAAAATTAATACTTGGGTCACGCAGTTCGTCAAAAATAGCAGCATCTGAGGGATTAACAATCGCCCACTTGCCACTTTCGAAAATATCGGTATTACGTAATAACAACTGACTAGGTAATGACAGCATTTAGCTTACTCGCTTAAAAATGAGATCCCAAACGCCGTGACCGAGTTTTTGGCCACGAACTTCAAATTTGGTAATAGGGCGATAATTTGGGCGAGGAACAAAACCGTTCGCACCCTCACTTGAAGTGTTTTCATAACCCTGTGCTTGGGTCATGACTTCCATCATGAACTCTGCATAAGGCTCCCAGTCGGTTGCCATATGAAAAGTGCCACCAATTGCAAGCTTTGAACGCAAACTCTGCACAAAAGCAGGCTGTACTATTCGACGCTTGTGATGACGCGTTTTATGCCAAGGGTCAGGAAAATATAGCTGTAAACGATGCAGTGAGCTATCCGCAATCGATTGAGCTAGCACTTCAACTGCATCGTGTTCAAATACACGAAGGTTTTCAATGCCAGCTTCCTCAGCGTCTGCTAAACAAGCTCCGATGCCGGGACGATGCACTTCAATGCCAATGAAGTTATTCTGTGGAGCAGCTGTCGCCATTTCAACGAACGACTTGCCCATGCCAAAGCCAATTTCAAGAACTGTTGGCGCGGAGCGACCAAAAACGGCATCTAAGTTGAGCATGCCATGCTCGATAGTTAGGCCTTTGGTTGGCCAGTTTTCTTCAATTGCTTTAGCTTGAGCATTAGTTAGGCGGCCCTCGCGTTTTACAAAGCTTTTTATTTTACTAATATATACGCCCGCTGCTCGGGCTTCTTCTAGGCTTTTGAATGACTTCATGTATCTCGTGGTCTTTATTAAATGTTTGGTAAATGAACTGAGCAGCCGAAATATGACGCTAGACTGTTCTATTAATACAAAAGTCGGGTATTATAATTCATTCTTTGGCAGATGTGCGGTTAATGTGACTTCAAGTAGATTTTCTTTTTCAAACGCGCTTTTAACTTGGTTTGACCAACACGGGCGCAAAAATTTGCCGTGGCAAAAAAACAAATCGTCTTACTCAGTTTGGATTTCGGAAATAATGTTGCAGCAAACCCAAGTCGCAACCGTGATCCCTTATTTCGAGACTTTCATGCGGCGCTTCCCTAACGTTACCGATTTAGCCAATGCACCGGTTGACGAGGTCTTGCACTTATGGACTGGTTTGGGTTACTACGCAAGGGCTAGAAATCTACACAAAGCTGCTCAACAAGTTAGAGATCTGCATGCAGGTAAATTTCCAATAACTTTTGACGAAGTTATTGCTTTACCTGGAATAGGCCGCTCCACCGCAGCAGCTGTTTTGTCTTTATCTTTGAATCAAGCCTATGCAATTATGGATGGAAACGTAAAGCGCGTGCTCACTCGCTACATGGCCATTGAAGGCTGGACAGGCAGTAAAAAAATAGAAGATAGGTTATGGACTGAAGCTGAAGCGTTAAAGCCTCGTGTTTTTAATCTAGGCAAAGGCGTGCAAGAACAACTCGATTCGCAAGAGACGAATAACACTTCTGGGGAGCTAAGATATGGGGATTATACACAAGCAATTATGGATTTAGGTGCGACAATATGTACTCGTTCCAGACCTAAGTGTGATGATTGCCCAATGCAGTTGCGTTGTCTAGCGTACGCTCAAGGTAAACAAACGGATTTTCCGTTTAAAAAGCCCAAAAAGCAAATCCCGACAAAGTACACGACAATGTTGATCCCGTCGTTTAATGGCCAAGTGTTAATGCAACAAAGACCACCTTCAGGAATTTGGGGAGGACTTTGGGGTTTTTTAGAAACAGGTTTCGATAAAGAATTCGAAAAAACGACGGATGAAGCCCTGTTGATGCTCCAAGATAGTTTGCTAACAGTAAATTTACAGGAGGCCAAAGTACGCGAGCTAGATACCTTTAAACATACTTTTAGTCATTTTCATTTATTGATTTTACCGGTACTTATTGAGTTAAAGGAACCGCCGTTGCAAAAAGTCAACGAGAGTAACGCGGGGTTGGATGATGGCGCTATAAATCAACTTTGGTTCGACTCATACAATCCAAGTAAAATTGGTTTATCGGCGCCCACAATGAAAATACTAGAAATGTTAAAAAGCGACTATTAAAAGTAGATATATTGTTTAACTGCTGAAAGTTAACTGATTTTGAGTGATCATTGCTGAAGTTGAGTTGTTTATTAAGCTATACTACGCGCAATTATTATTTATCCGAAGGTATATAACATGGCAAGAACAGTAAATTGTGTTTGTTTGAACAAAGAAGCTGATGGTTTGGATTTTCAGTTATATCCAGGGCCAGTTGGTAAACGTATATTCGACACAATATCCAAAGAAGCGTTTAGTCTTTGGCAGAAAAAGCAGACCATGCTGATAAACGAGAACAAGTTGAACATGATGGAAGCGAACGATAGAAAGTTCCTTGAAGAAAAAATGGTCGCTTATTTGTTTGAGGGTATTGAACCGACGATTGAAGGCTACGTTCCGCCTACAAAATAACCGTTTGAGCCTTTTTATTAAGATAAAGCCGCAAAAGTTTAGAAAATAGTTGACTTGGAAGGGCAAAATCCGTTTAATACGCCCCCACAGCGAAATACAGCGTTAAACCGCATTCGCAAATGCCTCGATAGCTCAGTTGGTAGAGCAGCGGATTGAAAATCCGCGTGTCCCTGGTTCGATCCCGGGTCGAGGCACCATTATTCTGAAGCCCTGCATGAAAATGCGGGGTTTTTTTGTATCCCCCTTAAAGTTACTAGGGGCTTTAGAAGTTTAAATATATTCATTGTACTGATGCTTGGTTATCTTAGGTTTAATGACGCCAGACCTGGCACTACTCAGTAAATGAAGGCGTCATGATTCTATCCGCCTCACTCTAATAGTCCTATTTGTTCCTTGTTTTTTTATTCGAAATGACCCCATAGCACTTCTTAAGATAATAACCGTGTCTCCTACCTTAATTCGAAAAGGTCTCGATTCTGCTTGTTCCCACCTTTGCTGATTATTTAGCGTTAAGGTCTTATTTCCGCGTGCTGATTCTTCGATAGAATCTACTTGCGCGCTAATACTATCTACCTGAGATCGTTTTTTTTGTAATATCTTAGTTTCCATACCGAAGTTTGCATCAGCACTTGTCGGCAGCTTTGATTTCTCTGATGAAACCAAAGCTGCATCTGCTTTACTTGGTATCAGTATCAGAGGCGCAGAAGTGCTGTCTACATGTTCAGTTTCTGTTAATGGCAGGTTGGTCATAACCTGATCAAAGCAAGTAAGTCTTTCTATGTCATTTTTAATCGCGGTGCAGGTCCTTAAGTCTGGAAGACTCATCGAATTGGCAATACTTAATGGGCTTATCAAAAGTACTGTTAAAGCGATTGTTTTTTTCATTTTAAGCTTCCTATTTTTTCTGATTTTTTTGAATGAAAAGTGGCTAAGGCTAATTCCACTGCAAATAATATTAACATCTCTACTGAAAGTATAGTTTCAGATTACATGCAAAGTTGGGCAAGGAGTACTCATTAATGACAAGATTATAGGCTTATTAGAAATTTCACGTAAATCACCCGCCACTTCTTATTGCAGGTTCTCCTGCAACAATATGGAGATTTTCTAGAAACAAGCGGCTTTCGATCCTTCTTTAAAAAAACCGTGACCAGCGAGTGTAGTATAATGCTTAGTTAAATTACTATCAGCTAGTGCTTGATTCAAAGTCTGCTACACTCGCTATTGAATTTTAAACAGGAATGAGCTTATGAAATTTTTTGCTTCAACTATTATTTTAGCTGTTTTAATGCTGACCGGTTGCAATAGCACTACCAAAATAAAACAAACTCAAGTAAAGCCTCCTGAATTACAATCACTGATCAATCATGCCTTATTCGAAGAACAATTGACCCCTTCACAAGCATCTATTTTCAAACTTCCTGATGCAGAAAAAGAACGCTTTTTTACCTACGTGTATAAGCAGTTACAAATGCAAACTCGGGCTGATGAAATAGTGTTCAATTACCTTGAAAGCGAATTAAGTAATTTTCAATATCATGGAGATACCCTAACGGCTCAGCAAACGCTTGATCTTTCTCATGGCAATTGTATAAGCCTAGCAATATTGACCCAAAGCTATGCAAACGAGCTTAACTTAGAGACCAGTTTTCAAGAAATGTCAAATGAACCAATTTATGCAAAAAAAAATGGGTTAGTGTATGTATCTAATCACTTTAGGACCAAAATCTATGCTCCTAGTAACGATTCAATCGATAACGATCCTTACCTATTTATTATACGTCGCGCCGGCACATTAATTGATTATTTTCCAAGCAGAGGTAGTTATTTTTCTAATAATGCTGATTACAATGACTTAGTGTCCAAATATTACAGTAATTTGGCGGCACAAGCATTAGCCGACGAACAGCTAGACTTCGCTTATTCAGTCATACTGCAAGCACATAAATTCACACCTTATGATCCTGAACTTTATAACATCGCAGGTATATTGCATCGTAGAGCCGGTGATTTACAAAGTGCGAAAGCGATCTATCAATCGGCACTTGATAGTAATCTGTCCAGTGTCAATTTATTAAGTAATTACAGATATTTGGCTCAAATGTTAGGGGACCATGAGCTTGTTTCTCAGCTTTCAGCGAAGCTTAAAAATGAACAGAAAGATCCATTTGAGCTGCTTGCTCTGGCTGCAAGTGACGTACGTTCGGGCGATCTTAATAGAGCTAAAAGGCATATTGAACAAGCAATATTTCAAGCTCCCTACATAGCAGAACTTTATGTAGAATTAGCAAAGATTAAGTATCAACAAGGTAAAATTAATCAAACGCAAACACTACTAGAACAAGCCATTGATCTTGAGCACGATAAAGAAAGGCTTAATGTGTATCAAGCCAAATTGTTATCCGCACGAGTAAACAAATAATTCACTATCTGAAGCAAAACACAACTCATTACTATGTGGCATCAGTCTCTTAGCTCACTTAACGATGCGTTTGTCGATAGGGGGGGCACATTTAAATAAGTTTTGATGGGCGCTTTTTGGAGCCGGACAAGCCTTGCCTTTGGCATAATTGGAGTTCCATAATTCCTTTAATTCTGGCTTGTGCCCATCTTTGGCCCACTGTTGTTCTGCTTCCCGCTGTTTTTCATAGTTACCTTGACGCTCTTGATTCCACTGCTGAACCTGTTGCATAAATTGGGGGTCTTCATTCAACTCAAGTATGTCCATTTGCATATCATTTAACAGAGCTAATGGATAAGGTATTATTCTACAGATAGGTTCACCCGCCTTAAATGTGACCTTTCGATTGGCTTCAGTAAGTCGCCAATTCATAGTGAATGGAAAAGGTAACCAATCCGTGCGGATAAACGCATCTAATGGCACTGCATAATTCTGATCTTGATTAGCCGGCCCTGTTACCAATAGGCCATACTCAGGTGGTGTACGAAACAGAAGAGGGAGATACCAAGTGACCGTACCGGAGCCAAAATGTGGCTTGGGTCCGAAAGGGTCATCAGTGTTTGTTTGGATATTTAGTTGGTCACCTTCCTCTGAACCACTCCACGTTATCTCTGCATCTACTGGGTTTAGTATTTCCCATCCCATACTATTAGCTGCGGTTAATGGAATGCACCGGTATGCATAACGGGCCGGAGTACTGTCCATCCAGTCACGAGTTATTTTGCAGGGTCTAATTGATTGACTGACGTCCTTTTTTACTCCAGGAATAACATAAGCGAGTAATTTATTATTAGGCACAGGTTGAGGTTTTGACATTGGTAAAAGATCTCATATTCTAGGTAACCCAAACTTGGGGTAAGTATTAAAAGAATCCCATAATTTGTTTTAAATTGCACGACTAAGAATTAAAACTGTAAACCAGAATAACAAAGCAATTCTATCTGCTGTGTTTTCTTCTTCTAGTGTCTCGCTTTTAATATTTCTGCAATATAGACATATTTTAGTCCGATTCTTTTGTGCTATCTTTATCACCTACCAAATCAAGCATCAAAACGGCGAAATACTACATGCATTCAGTTGTGATCGTTGGAACAGGATTTGGTGCAATTTCAGCTGCCATAGCGTTGATGAAAAGAGATGTTAGTGACTTTATTAGACGCTTGCGTAACAGATTCATTTTTGGTCATCATCATATTGAATGACACGTTTCTATAAAGTGCTGTGCAGGATATACTATGTGTATCCGGCATCACTCGACTTACAACAAGAATTGGTTGTCCAATGAAAGATCATAACGACTCGCCTCTGTCCGACTACGTAGAGTACCCTCAAGAGGAGATGCTAATTCGCTCTCAAGCATTCTATGACAATATAAAACGCCGTCATAGTATACGTAAATTTAGCGACCGTAAGGTGCCTCAGGAAATTATCGAAAATTGCATAAAGGCGGCCGGAACCGCGCCTAATGGAGCGAATCATCAGCCTTGGCATTTTGTAGCTATTCATTCGGATGATGTAAAAAAGCAAGTCAGAGAGCAGGCTGAATTGCATGAACAAGGATTTTATGCAGGCCGGGGTGGTAAGGAATGGTTAGAAGCGTTGCAGCCTCTGGGCACTGACGCACAAAAACCTTATCTTGAGCACGCTCCTTGGTTAATTGCTATTTTCAGTCAGAAGAAGGGTGGGGTGAGTCCTGGCGATAAACACACTAATTATTATGTGCATGAGTCGGTAGGTATTGCGACTGGCTTTCTGATAACAGCTCTACATAATGCTGGGCTAGTGACGTTGACCCACACACCAAAGCCAATGTCATTTCTATCAAAAATATGTCAAAGGCCTGATGAAGAACGTCCGTATATATTGCTAATCACTGGTTACCCTGCTGATGATGCAACAGTGCCAGAACATGCTAAAAATAAAAAAACACTCACAGAGATCTGCACGTTTTTATAATGAAGTTAACCACCGCCAATACAAAGCTCCTTTGGGGCAGAGAAACAGTAGATTGAACACTCAAGAATTTATTCAAATCCGTCGTTTCATATTGAAACTGGGCAAAATGTTGCACAAGTATGGAACGCCCGCATTTCGACTAGAAGCATACTTGCTAGAAGTCGCTAGCTATTTAGGTGTTTATGCGTCGTTTATAGCAACGCCAACCTCTATTACTTTTGTCATTTGGAGTGATAAACACGAAGACGAATATAATCATGCGGCGCGCCTTCAACCTGGCGATTTGGACATGAATGCCTTATCGCTTACCGACGAATTAGCAAATGCACTGTTGTCTGGGGAAGTGAGTCTAACGGAGGCTGATATCCGTTTGGACGCAATAAATGAGATGCCAAGTCCCTACGGAAAGGTAATTACCGGTTTAGCATTTTCTTTGGCTACAGGTTCGTTTTCAATGTTGATGGGAGCAAGTCTCGCAGAGATATTCTGGGCTGGTTTACTGGGTTTTGTCTCCTACCTATGGATTTTATGGTCACAAAAATCAAAGCGCGTAAATTTAATGCTCGAACCAGTAACTTCATTTGCTGCCGGTATTTTAGCATGCGCTATAAGCCGCTATTTAGATCCTGGTATTAACATTCCGTTGATGGTGCTTTCTGCCGTTATCGTATTGGTGCCCGGTTTAGCACTTACCATGGGCTTGGCAGAGCTTTCGTCGAGAAATCTGGTGTCAGGAACGGCGCGGATCATGGACGCAATTATGCAATTGTTTAAACTCTACTTTGGTGCATTCTTAGGCGTTGGTGTTGGTTTTACTTTATTTGGTGAGAACCAGTTCGAACCCGCCGCTTCTTTGCCATATTGGGCTACATGGTTGGCTGTTGGTTTGTTGTGTTTCGCACTAGTACCTATTTTCAGAACACGACTTAAGCACATTCATTGGGCCTTAATGTCGGCTTTTATCGCTTATGGCGTGACGGTTTTTAGTTCTCATTATATAGATCAAACCTTTGGCACATTCTTAGGGGCATTTGCGCTTGGTGTTTTTGCTAATGCATTTGGGAGAATAGCGAATCAACCCTCAACCATTGTCGCTATGCATGGCTTGATTGTGCTGGTCCCAGGTTCCAAAACTTATATCGGCTTGAATTCGTTTATATCAGGCCAAGACTTTGTACAAGCGTCGCATGTTGGACCAGAAGTATTTTTGATATTTATGTCTTTGGTGGCGGGATTAATATTTGCCAATGTCGTAATGCCAACCAGAAAAGCACTTTAGTTGCGTTTTATATAACATTAACAATGCTTTTCCTCTCTACTATTCATGGAACTAAGGCCACACGATTAACTAAATAAAGTGTGCTTGTATACAACGCCATCCTATATTGGAGCTAGCGATGAGCCATCTTGGTTCGTAATAAGTTCGCAAAAAATTAGGAACCAACTTATGTCACAAAATAATGCATTAACGTATTCTGGTAAGACAACACTTATTTCTGGAGCCGCAGGTGGCATAGGGTTCGCGTTAGCGAAAGAATTTGGTGAGTTGGGCATGAACGTGGTGATTGCCGATATTGACGAAGCGGCCCTAGCGAGTGCTAAAAAGCAATTAGAATCGTTGAATATTAAGGTCTTGGCCTGCAAGTTAGATGTCACCGATTTTACTCAGTGGCAAGCTTGTGTTGAGCAAACTTTAGCCGCTTTTGGCAAACTGCATATGGTTGTAAATAATGCGGGGGTAGGCGGTGTTCCTGGAAAAATTGAGCAGGCTGACCACGACATATGGCGCTGGGTTGTTGATGTCAACTTGATGGGAGTAGTATATGGCGCTCAAGTCGCTATACCTGAAATAAAACGCCATGGTGAAGGTGGCTGGATTATCAATGTTGCGTCAATGGCCGGTATGATGGGGGTTCCTTATGCAAGTTCTTATTCCGCTACAAAAGCAGCCGTTGTGTCGTTGACCGAAAGTTGGGCCGTGGAATTAAAATCACATAATATTCACGTTTCAGCGTTGTGCCCGGCCTTTGTAAAAACTCGTATTCATGAGTCAATGCGCAATAAACAAGATAAATATAAGTCGTCTAAGGAATCCCAAGAAATTACGCCTGCCGATAAACAGCGCCACAAGAAAAATGTTGGTCAAGCAGCTGCTCTTGTCGAGTCAGGTATTGCTCCAGAGCTGCTTGCCAAGCGTGTTGTTGAAGCTCTTAATTCAGGGCAAATGTATATATTTACCCACCCTAACTACAAAGAAGTCGCCGGCTACAGAGCGGCAATGATTGGTAAGGCGTTTGACGATGCTCAGCAAAGTGAGTTAGTTAAACACCTCATTGATGATGACATAGTTAGTTTGTAAGTTTACTTTAATAATCATTAAGATGGCTGTTACAGTGCAATAGTAGATAATTTGTTAGCATCAACATGATGATATTAAACATCAGAATCTTTGCTTGAGGGCGTTATGGCAGAAACAAAATGGGATCCGGTTAAGTACAACCAAGTGGCTGATTTTGTAAGTAAGCTTGGTGAACCTTTATTAGTGCTGCTTGAACCTAAATTATCGGACTCTATTTTAGATTTAGGCTGCGGCGATGGCAGTCTGACCGAAAAAATTAAACCGTTATGCAAAAATGTGCTTGGAATAGACGCGAGCGCAGAAATGGTTCTAGCTGCTAAAGCCAAGGGCGTTAATGCTGTTGTTAAGGATGCTCATAATTTAGATTTTAATGAACAGTTTGATGGTGTTTTTTCGAATGCAGCTCTGCATTGGATGACAGCACCAAAGGCAGTGCTTAGCGGTATTTATCGGGCATTAAAACCACAAGGCCGGTTTGTAGCAGAGTTCGGTGGCTTCGGTAACGCAAGAAAAATAGTTGACGCGCTAACTACGTGTTTAGAACGAGAAGGTATTGTGTATCAAAATCCATGGTACTTCCCTTCGGCTGAGACATACTCTAATTTATTGGCACAACACGGCTTTTCTGTTGAATATATCGAATTATTTGATCGTTTGACGCCCCTACCGGAACACTTAAGTGAATGGTTAGAAGCCTTTGGGCAGGCATTCTTTACAAATGCAGAGATTCAACAAAAAAGACACATCATTGACGAAGTTACTAATCTATTAAAGCCTGATTTATTTGTAAATGGGCAATGGTATGTCGATTACGTCAGGTTGCGCTTAAAAGCCTTAAAATCATAGTGATTTAAAGTATTCCTTAATGTTACTCAATGGCAAAACTTGAGCATACTTTGCATGCATATCATGTAAGCTCATCTCATGTGCAGCCTGATTTCGATCCCCACACGCTTCAGGTACAACCGCACACATGAAATTATGTTGCAGAGCATCCACGCATGTCGCGCGCACACAACCCGAAGTAGTTAAACCCGTTATAATGAGGGAGTCTATTTTAAGCGCTGCTAACTTAGTCGCCAATGTTGTCGAAAAAAAAGCGCTTGGATAGTGTTTCTCAATAATATTGTCGGCGTTGACATATTGGCTAAACTTGTCGTGAATATCTACCCAACGAGAACCTCTTTGCAATATATTTAATGCCGGCAATCGTTGCCTAAACACGCTCGCTTGTTTTTCATTGTCGTAAATAACGGTGCTAAAAAATAAAGGGATTTGCTTATCAATGGCAGCATTGATTAGCTCAAGATTAGCATCGATTTGAGGTTCAAAATTTCCTCCCAAAGGGCTTTCTTTATCTGTAAAACCGTTGCTAAAATCGACAGCAATTACAGCTGGCCATTTGCCCAACTGTAATTCACCAATAACAAGATCATTATCGATAAGTTTTACTGTCATTTAGAACTCGGGTGCTTGCGGAGCGGGTAGCTTGGTTTCTGCCAAACTACGAGCTTTGATATCGGCTATGTCACCGCCAAAATCAAACAATTTAACATCACCACGGACACTGCTCATTTCTGCTCTTAGCGCTGATGTCGCAGCTTGGTCTATCGACATATCTTCCTTTATTACTACCCCATAAGATCTGGCGCCTTGAACAGAAACTAATGAACGATTGATGTCATCCAGCACCAACTGAGGCTCGCGTTTGAATGGGTCTCCCCAACCACCGCCACCCCATGTATTAAAGTACAAAATATCGCCTTTTTTAACCTCAATACCTTCACATTTTGCTGGTAACGTTTCTTCGCTTCCATCTGCTCGTATTAATATTTTGGTTGAGCGCATACCGGGGACTCCGCCGTTAACGCCCCAAGGATAGGTTAACCAACGATCATCATGGATCGCTATTTGGCCGTCATTCAAGAAGCGATAGCCTACAGATAGTCCATTACCACCACGGTGCAAGCCTGCGCCACCTGAATCCAATATCGCTTCATAATTCTCTACTCTCAGCGGAAAGTAAGCCTCAATGAATTCGTTAGGCACATTAGTAAAGCCTGGCCATAGTGAATGGCCATCAGGACCGTCTCCAGCAGGGCGACCTGGAATACCACCAAAGCCGATTTGAAAGAGTTGAAACCATTCGCCCTTATCATCGTAGCCTGAATAAAATAAATGCGGTGAATCGGAAAAGCCTGCGGCGTTCATTGCCTCGGGTGCACCTTGTCCTAGCAAGCCACCCATGACATCAAATATTCGGCCTAGGGCATGTGTTCTTCCAGAAAGAGCCGCCGGGTAATTTGGCTTCAATAAGCTGCCTTGCGGTATGCGTACGTCCACTAAGTCATAAAAACCATCATTGAAGAGTATTTGTGGGTCAACTAAATTAATGGTGAAAGAACCAAAAAACATCTTAAACATTTCTTCATTTAAGTAGAAATTAATGGAGCTTTTAGCTTGTGGATCGGTACCTTCAAAGTCAAATATTGCTTTAGGTCCTTCACGCCACATTTTACAGCGAATCTTGTACGGTCCTTTACCGACGCCATCATCGCACAAGTAATCTTCAAATACGCGAGGCTCTTCAGGCACTAACATATTGATGATTGCAGACATTGCAGTGTGATTTCGTTCTAACATAACTTCCATCGTTGAGTAGAAAGTATCATCACCAAATCTATCTGCAATCTCGATAACCCGCTTTGACGCCGTATTGCATGCAGCGACCAATGCGTTTAAATCAAAGCGGTTCCACTGTGGCGTTCTGACGTTATGTAATATGAGTTCCAACAGGTCTTTCTGCAATACCCCTTTCTTGTACAACTTCGTAGGGGGAATACGGATACCTTCTTGGAAAATGGTTTCTGCTTTTATTGGAATTGAGCCTGGGACCATTCCGCCATTATCTGACATGTGACCAAACATTGCTGACCAGGCAATATGCCTACCTTCACGGAAAATAGGAACAATAACAATCCAATCAGGTAGATGGGATACTGCACCATTGCACATATAAGGGTCGTTAGTTAGCAGCACATCACCTTCTTCCACTTCGCCTGAAAATGCGTCCATAAACCCATGAATGAAAGAACCAAATTGTCCTACTACCATTTTGCCATCTTTATTCGCAATCATCGGAAAGCAATCACCTTGCTCACGAATACCAGGACTCATAGCTGTTCGAAATAAGACCGCGTCCATTTCTTCACGCGCATTTTTTAGTGCGTTTTCAATGATATCAACGGTGACAGTGTCGGTATCTACACGATTAAGAGGAGCTGAGTTTGTTTCAATAATTTTATTCATTTTGATCTCCTACTATTTATTTGTGTTTGCGTTAACAGGGTTAATTAGGAGGTTGCCAACAGTATCTACCGTGGCAATATACCCCGGTAAAATAACCGTTGTAGAATCCATTTCACCTACGATGCACGGGCCAGGAACAACTAATCCTACAACCATTTTAGCGCGCTCGTAAATAGCCGCCTGATGGTACTGTCCTTCATGATAAATTTTGGTATCGGCAATTTTACATTCGAGTAACGTGGTATTTCCGGTTATTTGCTTGCTTGCCGGAAGAGCAGTAGCAGCCGCCGATACAATTGCACGAACCATGACAATCTCATGACCTTCATCAAGGGCAAATGTAAATAGTTGAGTATGTTGCTCGTCAAAGCGGCTAATTAATAGATTAAGACCTTGTGCTTCAAAGTCGGCTTGAGAAATCTCAATAGATAGTTGAAATGCTTGGCCGGTATAACGAACATCAGCTTGCAAGGTAACTTCTAATTTATCTTTACTGACCCCATCGGAAATCAGCGTTGACGAAGCTTTCTCTGTTAACTCATGAAATAGCTTTGCTAGTGACGCTTGGTTTGTATTCTTGATGAGCGTGACATAAGTTTTGGATGCTTCATCTTTTACTACCGTTGTTGCATCACCGTATGCACACAATACGCCTGGTCCTGGCGGTATGATGGTAGGCCATGAACCTGTCAGAATTCCTAATGCATTTGCATGTAAAGGACCTGCTCCGCCAAAACCAACTAGAGCAAAATCTCTAGGGTCAAAGCCTTGCTCAACAGACACCAATCGCAACGCACCAAACATAGCTTCATTAGCAATACGCACAATACCTTCAGCGGCTTCTTCTACAGAAAGTCCCATTGCATCAGCTACTTTTTTAACGGCTGTTACAGCGGCGGCCTTATCAATTGCCATTTTACCGCCGAGCTGAACGTCTGAGGGCAAGTAACCTAAAACAACGTTAGCATCGCATACTGTTGGCTCAACGCCACCTTTCATATAAGCAGCTGGGCCCGGCTGAGCGCCGGCTGATTCAGGGCCTACTCGCAATGCTTTAGTTAACTCAGGGACGAAGGCAAGTGAACCACCACCGGCGCCAACGGTTCTAACGTCTACCGAAGGTGCTCGTACAGTAACATCGCCTACGCGTGTTTCACGTCGTATGCGAGCTTTTGCATTTTGTATTAAGGCAACGTCGGTTGATGTTCCGCCCATATCAAACGTTAGAATATTGTCATATCCAGCGGCAGACGCGAAATGTATCGCACCGGATACGCCACCGGCAGGCCCACTCATTAGTAAGTTAACCGGATTATCAGCCGCGGCATTTGCTGAGGCTAAACCACCGTCTGAGCGTAAAATCGATAGATGTAAATCTTGGCCCATGGTCTTATGTAAAGACGCTTGAAGATTATCGATGTATCGTGCAACTTGTGGACGAACATATGAATTTACTACAGTGGTTTCTGTGCGTTCATACTCTTGCATTTCAGGCACTATGTCACTAGAAATACTAATCGGTATATCGGTGAAGATTGTCGCTGCAACGGCTTTAGCTTGCTTTTCATGTTCGCCATTAACATAAGCATTAATGAAGCAAATAGTAAGTGCTTCGACTTCACCTTTCGCTTTAAGCTTAATTAAATCATTACGAAATGCCTGCTCGTCCAAGGTCTTAACCGTCTTTCCGTCCGCGCCCATTCGTTCATTAGCTTCTATCGTTAATTCTAATGGCGCAAGTAAAGGCTTCTTAACATAACTTACCCAGCCGCCTAAGCCTCCTGGGCAAAATGAGCGGGCTACTTGCAATACATGCTTGTAGCCTTTAGTTGTAACCAGTCCAACTTTAGCTCCTTTGCCAGTGAGTACAGCGTTGGTTGCCACTGTCGTTCCATGCATAACACGATTAATTTGTTTTGGATCTATGCCTGATTCTTCGCATATTCGTGCAACGCCGTTTAAAACACCAATTGACGAATCTTCTGGTGTAGAGGGAACCTTTGCTGTGTGAGTTTCACCGTTGCTTTCGTTGATCAATAAAAGGTCTGTAAAAGTACCTCCAACATCAACGCCTAATCGATAACTCATAAACTTTTCCTTCTTTTAGTATTTGTTTTAACTAATATTTATGTAAGGTGGCCAGACTAATGAATTTAACTAGTCTTAGGGTATTGTTTGCGTAACCATGTTTTTGTATTCCCCCCGCGGGCAGTCTGCGTTAATTCAACAGCCAGATCTGACGCCTCTAATAATGTCAGCATGTCTATGCCGGTCTTGTAGCCCATTTGTTCACACATCATTACGACATCTTCTGTTGCTACATTACCACTGGCGCCTGGAGCAAAAGGACAGCCACCTAAACCTGCGATTGATGCGTCAAAACGTCGAATACCCGCCTCTAGCGCTGCATATAAATTTGCTAAGCCCATTGCGCGGGTATCATGAAAGTGGCAAGAAAAAACATCTGAACCGAATTGTTTTACTAACTGGTTCATTAACGTATTAACTTCTAAGGGGTCTCCAGCACCGATGGTATCTGCAATAACTAGCCTAGATGCGCCCAATTCCAGCAAACTGCCAGCCATATCTATGACCTGTTGTGGCGCAATTATTCCTTCAAACGGACACGCCCAAGCAGTAGCTAAGTATACCTGCACCTCAACTGTAGTATTTTTCGACACATCGATGACGTCTTTAATCATGTTTAAGGTTTGCGCATTATCCATACTGATATTTTTTTCATTCATCGTATTCGATGTTGCAACGACTAATGAGGCTAACTTAACGTTATTTTGTTCGGCTAATTCAAATCCTTTCATATTTGGAATTAAGGCTGAATAATGGCAATTATTACTTGGAAGTTGTTGGCATATCTTGTCTGTACCTGCCATTGCAGGAACCGCTTTAGGTGATACAAATGCACCTACTTCTATGCCGTCTAGACCGGCATCGGTTAGTCGCTCGATAAGTTGTAATCGAAGCGCTGGCGTTAATATTTTCTTTTGATTTTGTAAGCCGTCACGTGGTCCTACATCATTAATGAAAACATCCTTAATCATTGTTACCTCCCCTTACTGCCCCTTCCGCTATTAACGCATCGATTCGCTCTTGAGACATTTGCAATAGTTCTGACAAAACGGTTTGTGTATCTTGACCTAATTCAGGTGCAGCTTCGAATGTCTCCTCATTGGTACGTGAGAATTTGATTGGGTTACCGGGTCCTTTGGTAGAGCTACCATTCGGATGTTTCAATTCTACAACCATATTTCGATGCAATACTTGTTCATCATTTAACGCGTCAGATAAGCTATTTACCGGTGCGCAGGGAATTCGCTTTTCTTCTAATTGGGAAATCCAATAGGCAGTCGTATTTTGACCTAGTACTGCGTTTAATTTGTCATCGATAAAGTCTTTAGCGGCCCATCTGCCAGGCTGCCCATCGTACTTAGCGTCATCGAATTCAGGACACTTAACTACTTCATTTAGGTTCTTCCAGAAATTATCCGTAATAATAGCAATAACAATAAATCCATCGGAAGTGCGGTATGTGTTGTATGGGACGTGTACAAAGTGAGAATTACCGATAGGATAGGGGTCATCACCAGATAAAAAATGCATGGTCGCCATATAATTCAGCATTGAAACTTGGCAATCAAGCATAGAAATATCTACGTCTTGCCCTTTACCGCTAGTGGCGCGCTCTATAATTGCTGATTGAATACCCATAACAGCAAACATACCGCCGCCAAGGTCACCAATGGGAATGCCTGCGCGAACAGGGTTATTTTTATCGGTTCCGGTAATTGACATACCCCCGCCAGTGGCTTGAGCAACTTGGTCGAAAGCAGGCCTTTTATATTTTGGACCGTTACTACCAAAACCAGTGATACTGCAGGTAATGATTCTAGGGTTAATCTTGTTTAACGTTTCATAGTCAATACCCAGTCGCTCTGGAACACCAGCCCCGAAATTATTAATAACAACGTCGGACTCTTTGACTAATTCGTAAAACACTTGTTTTCCCGCTGCGCTTTTTAAATCTATACAAATGCTTTGTTTGTTGCGATTGAGTGTTATGTAGTAAGCACCCATGCCTTCTAGCGAGTTTTTGGGATCGGTTGCTAATAATTTGCGCGTACCTTCGCCCTGTAATGGCTCCACTTTTATTGTTTCTGCACCTAAGTCGGCAAGTATCATTGCACAGTAGGGGCCAGATAACATATGTGTTAAATCAATAACACGTAAACCAGCCAGTGGTTTATTCATGATTTTCTCCAATTCAAACATTACTTTGGATGTTAGGCTTGAAGTGCTTAGTAACACTCCAAGCCGCATTCCACGATTGCTTAGAAGTTATAAGTAAATTCAACGCCGTACTCTGCGCGGGCAGAAGGATGAATGAATGAACCACCGAATTCAGGTGCAGGAATAACTTCTTGTAGATACTGCTCATCAGTAATGTTTTTGCCATAAATTGCTAAAGTCCAAGCTTCAGCCTCGAGCGCAATACGAGCGTTTATTGTGGAGTATGACTCGCGTTTCGCGTTATCGAAGTTTTGTGGGTGTGGACCCGGTGGAACGCCTCCGCCAAGTGTGCCAAAGAAGTCCCAAATAGTAGGCGTCTGTTCACCTTGAAGTGTGTGGAAAAAAGTTTCTCCAGTATATTGATAATCAACTCGCGTAGTTAACCAATAATCATCAGTGACAGGTTGCTCATAGCTGAAGCCAAAGGTATATGTAGTTTCAGGTGATTGTGGCGCTTTGTTACCAACAGTCACAGGGCGATTACGGTTTTCCTTTATTTCTGAATCAAGTAAGCCTACGCCACCAAACACTTTGAATGTATCGCTAATATCAGCTGTGAAATCTAGCTCAAAGCCTTGGATCGAAAGTTCATCGATTGTTGTTACGGCTCTTAATAATCCAAACGGACCAGCAAAAAACTCAAAAAATTGATTATCTTCAACGGTGGTTTTAAATATAGCGCCGTTAAGTCTGACTTTGCCATCCATCAATTTAGACTTGAGACCAAATTCAATATTGGTTGTTACTTCTTTAGCATAGTCATCGGTTACCAATAATTTAGCGTCTACAGCATCACCAGGCGTCCCTGTGCCAGAGCTATTAAACCAAAAATCAAGAGTAGCTTGAGTACCTATTGAGTTAAATCCGCCACTCCTAAAACCAACGCCATAACTTGCATAAGAATTAACATTATCAGTTAGTTCATAGCTCAGAGTTACTTTAGGTTGAAAATGAGAAAATGATCGGCTTCTATCTGGGATCCCTTCCGGATTAGCATTATATGCCGGGTTTATAGGTCCTATCGTATTTATGTTAAGTCCTGAAGATGAAACGTTTGGAACATTGTTAGATACCGTTCTGTCTTCATAGTCATAACGTAAAGCGACAGCTAACTCCATCTTATCCGAGACGTCATATTCAATTTGGCCAAATGCAGACAATACTGAAGTATCAAAGGTGTCATCGAACAATAAGTCTGTTGGGTTCGGTCCTGTTGGCGGAACATAGGCTTGGCGAAGAAAACCTTGTCCTTGGTCTGCACCGTAAGCAACGACAACATCACGTTTAATTTCAGCGAAGTAGACACCTGCTATCCAGCGCAGCTCTGCGTCATTATCATCAGAGGTCACTCGTAACTCTCCACTGAAGTCTGATTGACTGCGCTCTTGATACTGAAAGCCATCACAAGAAGTTGGCGTATATGGGCCATAAACGCCGGTAAATTCTACACCAGGAGGAAATACGCCAAAGGGAGCAAAAAATTCACCGAATAAATCAGACCTGCCAGCGCCACCTAACCCGGCTGGCGTATTGTTTAGGGTTGCGCGGTCTGTTTGGCACTGTGGGGTTAACTCATATCCGTAAAATGAGGCACTGGTGCCGTCAGATAATAAATATTCCTCCAAATCGTTATACGAGAGCACCCCGGTAACATCATAGCCATCGAGGTCCCAATCAGCTTTAAGAGAAAGCTCAGTGCTGTCTTGTTTATTCTCGCCTGGAACATTAAAAGCAAATATAAAATCATGATCATTTACATTTGCATTGTAAGCAGGTTGATTAAATGCATTTACAAAAGAGGGCAGTGCGAATACTGCATTAAAGTTAATTGCGCCGCCTTCGACTTTTGATATTCCCGCACGAATGTCTAACGTAAGCGCATCTGATACATCCCACATTAATCGGCCTCTAATAGTTGTGTCTTCTAAGAAATCAACAACATCATCTTGGCCAGTTAAGATATTTTCGTAATGTCCATCCATACTATTATAACTCGCAGTCAATCTGCCACGCATAGTGTCAGTCAGAGCACCACTCATTATACCATTGATGCGCTGGATACCAGCGTTACCGGCACCGACTTTAACTTTCCCTTCAAACTCTTCACTAGGTAACGTTGTTGTTACCAAAATAGCGCCAGCAACAGCATTACGCCCGTAGAGCGCACCTTGAGGGCCCTTCAGTATTTCAATTTGCGCTATATCAAGGAGTTCTTCGTTAAAGCTATTGGGATTGGTCATCAACACGCCATCTACTACGTATGCAAAGGTCGATTCAGCATCACGAGTTGACACGATACCGCGTATGTTTACTTGGGTATCTCCGACGTTGGCAGTATCAACAATATTGACATTCGGTACCAGTGAAATGAAATCACCAGGACGTTCAATACCCGCAGTTTCGATGTCTCTAGCGGATAAAGCGCTGACTGCGATCGGGACATCTTGCAGACTTTCAGGTCGTTTACGCGAGATACTAATAATTTCTATGGAGTCTTCTCTTTCCGAAGCCTGCGATTCCTGTGCAAGCGCGCTGTTCGCGACGGCATATGAACCCGCTAACATAGATATAGCTACGGCGCTTCCAATTTTACTTTGGGTAAATCTACGCATGTTGTTGTCCCTTTTTTTTATTTTCATGAATGAGTTTTAATCGTCGCCACAACGTTGTTTGACTTATTCCGAGAAACTGGGTGACGAGTTCCTTATTCCCGTTAAATTTATTCATTGCTTGTATCACCAGTTGGTGTTCACTTTTAGCTAGCGCCCCTGCAGTCTCAATCTCCTTATTAGCAAACAATTCAGGTGCTAATTCGGTCAATAATTGAGTTATTTTTTTACTACCTATTTCTGGGTAAACAGAGCAATAAACTAACAATCGCTCTACTATATTTTCCAGCTCTCTGACATTACCTGGCCAATCATAGGTTTTAAATATGGGGGTTAAATGAAGAGCAATACTCTCTATCGCTTCTATCGCTAGTTCGCCAAAGTTGAGTGCAATTAATTTTGATTTGGTGATATTTGCAATATCTTCTTTTCGCTCCTTCAGTGAAGGAACGTTGATACTTAATACATTGAGCCGATAATATAAATCGTCTCTAAATAATCCATTTTTAACCTGTTCAGCCAGCGGCCTATTGGTTGCAGCAATGATTTTTAAATTTAATTTAAATTCCTTATGAGAACCAATTGGGCGGTACGATTTCTCTTGAATTACGCGCAGCAACTTAGCTTGTTGAGGAAGGCTTAGTTCGCCTACTTCATCTAAAAATAATACGCCATTTTCTGCTTCATAAAGAAGACCATGTTTCCCGCCGCGCTTTGAGCCTGTAAATGAACCTTCGACGTACCCAAATAACTCACTTTCGAATAACTCACTAGGCATAGCTGCACAATTAATCGCAACGAATTGACCCTCAGAAAATTGGCTCTTTTGATGAATACGCTTAGCAATCATTTCTTTTCCAGTACCAGACTCGCCTATAATCAAAACATGGCTAGGGGAGTGTGCGTACAAATCTGTGCGCTCGAGTAAATCGCCCATGATTTTTGATTGGTACACTATAGGTTGACTTGGTTTCGACTGCTTTGGAATTGAAGGGATATTAGGTGTCTGAGCGTAAAACTGATATACGTCAAATTGGTGATTAACCATTTCAATCGTATCTTTATGAAACCACCAGTCAGTTTGATTTAATCTGCATTTGCCATCAGAAATATCTGTGAATTGACTACTATGCAGGAGGTCTAGTATTTCTTGCTTGCTAGCAGAATCGATGGCGAATTCACTTTTTGCAGCTGCATTGGACGTCAGAATATTAGTGTAATTGTCTACCATCAAAATTGGCGTTTTTGAATCTTCATTAAGCCAACGGTGAATAGCTCTCGAGTGAATCTGCTCTTTCTGTTTACGGCCGATTGTAATCGCTTCTTTTAAGATGGTCCTGCATGACTCTTTTGAATAAATTAAAAACGACTTTATATTATCTTGAGAGGCTAAACCGCAAACTAAACTAGCGCCAACAACGACATTGTCGGAGGATAATTTAGACAGTTGGTATATTTGCTTTGCTTCTTCTGCTGTTTCATATTTGCTGTGCTTGATGTTGATAGAGGTGTTTTGATTAAGCAGTTCAGCAAGGCCGCTGTAATCATCGAAAGTGATAACGTGTACGTCCTTATTCACAGTAGACGCTTTTAAAATCGCAGATACAATGTCAGATTCGGTAACGGGGATCGACAGTACAGGAACGCTAAGTGCCTTCTTTAGATAAGAGGCATTACTTCCCGCACTTATGACGACGTCAGGATTGAATAGACTAACGTGTTTATTAGCTTCATCAATGGTACCAACAATAGCATCTACTATTCGACATTCAGCGTGATCTTCCATGTCAGTTAATACACTGCTCAATAGCTGACTAAATTCCTTATGCCCGAATATTAAAACGCGTATTTTGTTACTCTGATACATTAATGCATTACAACCTTATAAAGACTTGTTAACGATTTATTTACAAATCTTATTAAAGCATGGTTCATGCCAAATAAATAAAAAATATAAAGTAGTTAATAGTCATATAGTTAAGTGTTTTATTATGTGGAATTTAAAATATATTTTTTCAATCTGAAATAGAATATTTCAAATTGAATGTATTTTAGGGGGTTTCTGTCAATTGTAAAATTGCGCCAAATTGCTCAATAGGCGATATATCGCAAATTGGCCAGCCGTCTAAACCTTTTCTTTTAGTGGGGTAAGATAACTCGAGTTCTTGCAGTGTTCTATCAATAGAATGGGTGGCAAAAGAGATTAAAAAAACTCCCTCGCCTTTATTCTCTAAGATATCAGCGACGACACCTTCACTATTTATAGGCTGCACCAATATCAATAAGCTGGCTCCAATCTCAAATCTCGCTGTTTTAACATTTCTTTCAGGTAGACTTTCAACAATGCCTTGTTGGCCTAACAGTTTATTAAAATAAACAATGGATTGATTTAAGTCAGCAACTACAAAATTTATATGATGAATATGAGTTAGCAAAACAAAGTCCCTATATGAATTTGAGTCGTGAGAATAGTCATTAATAGCTGCCGTTTTAGCTTTAATGTGACTACCGTGATTTTACTACGCTAAAATAACCACCTGTTTTTGAATAGTAAAAGAGTAGTTTATTCATGTGAATAAATCAAAAATGAGTCGCTGCTTATTCGGTTTAGTTAAGTTTTCTTATTAAATATGACCAGGCTAAGTGTTACTTTTTGGGTCTTTGTTAAACATCGACAATGCAATAATTTTTAGTTTCTATCTATAAATTTGCTTACTTATCATGATGCTCAATCTGAGCAACTAAAAACACTTGTCTATACAGAATTGTGTATGTATAATGCGCGCCCTTGAAGTCAACATCTTAGTTCCTTGTCTCCATGTAGACGACTTCACTACGCGAGACTACAACCGTAAGGAGCAACAATGCGTAATTACGAAATCGTATTCATGGTTCACCCTGATCAGAGTGAACAAGTGCCAGGCATGATTGAAAAATATACTGGTATCCTTGAGCAAGACGGCGGAAAAATCCACCGTATGGAAGACTGGGGTCGTCGTCAATTGGCTTACCCAATCGAAAAACTCCATAAAGCTCATTATGTTCTTGTTAATGCTGAAGCAACTGCTGAAGCTGTAGAAGAACTAGAAACTGCTTTCCGTTTTAATGACATCATTCTGCGTAACCTTGTTATGCGCACTAAAGCTGCTGTGAGCGAACAGTCTCCAATGGCTAAAGAAGAACGTCGTGACGATCGTAGACCACCACGTGATGAGAAATCTTACGATGCACCAGAAGCGCCAGTTACAGCAGAAACACCTGCTGCAACAGAAGCACCCGCTGCAACGCAAGAAGCTAAATCAGATGAAGGAGACGCATAATGGCTCGTTTTTTTAGACGTCGTAAATTTTGCCGTTTTTCAGCTGAAGGCGCAGAAGTTATCGATTATAAAGATATACCTATGTTGAAAAACTACGTGACTGAAAGTGGTAAAATTGTTCCTAGCCGTATTACTGGTACTAGCGCTAAATATCAGCGTCAGTTAGCAACAGCAATCAAGCGTGCACGCTTCTTGGCTTTGTTACCGTATACAGACTCACACAAATAAGATTGGCAAAGAGGTAGCAAGATGGAAATCATACTACTAGACAAAGTCGCCAACTTAGGCGGTCTAGGTGACACAGTCACAGTAAAATCAGGTTACGCACGTAACTTTTTATTCCCACAGCAAAAAGCTGTTCCAGCGACTAAGCTCAACGTTGAGAAGTTTGAACAACGTCGCGCTGAGTTGGAAACTAAAATTGCTGAGCAACTAGCTGCTGCGCAAGCACGTGCTGATAAACTCTCTGCTCTTGAGCCAGTGACTATCGCATCTCCTGCTGGCGACGAAGGTAAGTTGTTCGGTTCTGTTGGTACTCGTGACATCGCTGATGCAGTTACCGCTGCTGGTGTTGCAATTACTAAAGCAGAAGTTAAATTACCTACTGGTACATTGCGTGAAACAGGCGAATTCGAAATCGATATTCAATTGAATTCAGACGTAATGGCACAAGTGAAATTGGTAATTATCCGAGAAGCTTAGTAGCTGAACAACATCCATTTAGTGGATGAAGTTTATAAATTAAAAACACCGCATTGCGGTGTTTTTTTTGTCTAGAATAAACTGACTAAAGGTCATTGCTCCTTTTGGGCTTAGCTAGACCCGTAATTGGCTTATTCTTATCTGCTTGTCTAGTTAACCTGCAAATATTGGTTAACATGGATTAGTTTAAAAGAAAGGGATGGATTAAATCTATTGTGTGAATGACATAACCACCAGTTTAGCCTATGTAAGTACTGTATAAATGAACGCATAATGATTAGTACATAGGATGCAACTGTTTGTTGCACTTTGGGCTGGACTTATCATTTATTCTTATTGCTGGGTTATTTTCCCAAATGGAAGGTGACCGACTATAAGTAATAGGTATTGTTGCGCATAAAAAAGCAAAATGGCTGTTGGCTTGATATCGATCTGCTTTCGACGCACTATTATTGTTTATTTGTGCAAGTTTGAATTGGTGATGTTGGCCAAATTATTCACACCAGCATATTGTTATTACCCAACTGAAGGAATATTTAGATGAAAGAAGCCGTAATCGTCTCTACCGCCCGCACACCAATTGGTCGTGCTTTTCGTGGTGCGTTCAATAATATTAAATCACCTACCATGACAGCCCATGCAATAAAGCATGCAGTCGAGCGCTCTGGTGTTGATGGTGGCGAAATTGATGATGTGATTATTGGTTCCGTATTGAATGCAGGTAGTGCAGGCTCTAACGTTGCTCGGTTGGCTGCCTTAGCTGCTGGATTACCTTATTCTGCCTCAGGTCAAACAATTGACCGTCAATGTTCATCGGGCTTGATGGCTATTGCCACTGCCGCTAAACAAGTCATTGTTGATGGTATGGATGTGGTGGTTGCAGGTGGTCAAGAAAATATTTCTGAAATTCAAGCAAAGTATTTTGAATGGGTGAGCCAATGTGTAGACAAGAATGTTACTGACAAAGCTCCAAATGCTTATATGCCAATGCTATTGACAGCAGAGCATGTGGCTAAGAAATTTAATATTTCTCGCGAAGCTCAAGACGAATATGCATTAATGTCGCAACAACGCACCGCAGCGGCACAAGCTGCTGGTAAGTTTGATGACGAAATAGTGCCAATGACTTCAACTATGGGCATTATGGATAAGGAAACAAAAGAAGTTTCATTTAAAGAAGTCAGATTAGAAAAAGACGAAGGCAACCGTCCTGCAACGACATTAGAAAGTCTGCAAGGTTTGAAGACAGTTATAGATGGCGGTTGCATTACAGGAGGCAATGCAAGTCAATTGTCTGATGGTGCTTCTGCATGTGTGGTTATGGAAGCCAAAATGGCAGAAAAACGCGGCTTGGCTCCGCTAGGTATTTATCGCGGTATGATGGTTGCGGGTAATGAACCTGAAGAAATGGGTATAGGTCCAATTTACGCTATCCCTAAGCTACTTAAAGTTCATGGACTGAGCATCAACGATATTGGCTTGTGGGAATTAAATGAAGCTTTTGCTTGCCAAGCATTATATTGCAGAGACAAGCTAGGCATTGATCCTGATATCTATAATGTTAATGGTGGCGCAATTTCAATCGGTCATCCTTATGGAATGACCGGTGCAAGAGCAGTTGGCCATGCACTAATTGAAGGTAAACGTCGCGGTGTTAAGTATGTTGTTGTTACTATGTGTGTTGGCGGTGGTATGGGGGCTGCGGGCTTATTTGAAATCGCATAACACCTATTAATCCGCAAATACGTTGCGTTAATTTGGTTGTAAACCCCTACAAGTTAAAAACTTTTAGGGGTTTTCTTTTTTTAGGGAGTATCATTTAGTATCTCGGCTCTGACATTCCTCAAGTTCTAAATTATTGAAAAAAATATTAAAAGTGTAACAACTATAATATATAATAAAATCAATATAGTAAGCTATGTTACATGTAACTAGGAATATTTAAAAAATGAAAATACTCTACATATGCACACATAACAGATGTCGGAGCATTTTATCTGAAGCGATCACGAATGACTTGGCCAGTGACAGCATTGAGGCTAGAAGTGCGGGTAGTCAGCCTGCTGGGATCGTCCATCCGCTTTCACTGACGTATTTAAAGCAGGCAGGGTATTTGACCCAAGGTTTGCAGAGTCAGTCTTGGGATGACTTTGAAGACTTCCATCCTGATGTTGTTGTCACTGTTTGCGACTCTGCGGCAGGTGAGACTTGTCCTGTCTATTTTACTAACAGCATAAAAGTACATTGGGGACTGAGTGACCCGTCAAAAGTAGAAGGTGACGAAGCGGCAGTAGAGAAGGCATTCTTAGCCTGTATTGACAAAATAGCAGTGCGAGTAAAAAAATTAAAAAGTATTGCCGATAGTAGATTTAATAAAGCTGAACTCAAAGTCGCCCTTACCAATTTGATTAACGACGGTAATCTCTAATGGGTCTATTTGAACGTTATTTATCTGTATGGGTAGGACTTGCCATTATTGTCGGTATTTTTGCGGGTACGATGATGCCTAATGCTTTCGCCATAATCGCAGAATTTGAATTTGCTCATGTTAATATTGTTATCGCCATTCTGATTTGGTTAATGATTTACCCCATGATGGTACAGATTGATTTTACATCTATTAAAGATGTAGGGAAAAAGCCAAAAGGCTTGATCCTAACGTTGGTCATCAATTGGTTGATTAAGCCGTTTACTATGGCTTTTCTTGGTTGGCTGTTTTTTAAAGTACTGTTTGCCGATTGGGTTGACCCTGAAACAGCAACGGAATACATTGCAGGGATGATTTTGCTTGGTGTTGCGCCCTGCACAGCGATGGTATTTGTATGGAGCCAATTGACTAAAGGCGACCCTAACTACACTTTAGTACAAGTTTCTATAAACGATGTAATCATGATTTTTGCTTTTGCCCCAATTGCTGGGTTTTTGCTTGGTATGACCAATATTACGGTGCCCTGGGACACGCTTTTACTATCAGTAGTGCTATATGTCCTAGTGCCTCTCATCGCGGGGGCGTTTACGCGCAAAAAATTAGATAATGGCAATGACCATTCAAAGTTGAACGAATTTCTCAGTAAAATAAAACCGTGGTCAATATTAGGATTGCTGGCGACAGTGACATTGTTATTTGGGTTTCAGGCTGAGACCATATTATCAAAACCTGAAGCGATCGTGCTTATTGCCATTCCATTACTTATTCAAACTTACGGTATATTTGCTCTTGCATATTGGTTAGCAAAACGTATGAAACTACCGCACAATGTTGCTGCTCCCGCCTGTATGATTGGTACGTCAAACTTCTTTGAATTGGCCGTAGCTGTTGCAATATCCTTATTTGGCCTGCATTCAGGCGCTGCACTTGCTACGGTTGTTGGTGTGTTAGTTGAAGTACCTGTTATGTTGTCGTTGGTCTGGTTTGTTAATCGCACTCGACATTGGTTTGCGTAAAATTTACTGTAAATAAATTGAGCATCATTGGGTGGCATTCCTACTAGTATAAATAAAAAATAAATGACGGACTTATCCATAATAATGGTTTGTTCTTCGTCTCTGCAAAGTGTTGGTATGGTCAGAGTGATAAATAGCCTGTATAGGAAGTGAAAATAAAACGAGACAAAAAAGAGAACAAACTATTTGTTAAGCTTCCTTACCCATTCAGCGGCTAGACCATTAATCGCCGCGGCTTCTATTCTCTGGGGCATGTTGTTATCTTTGTTACGAAGCAAACGCATAATATCGCGAATAGACTTAGTTTTTTGCAAGCGATGCTCCAGTGTTATGGGGTCATCAACCTGCATTATTCCTGTTTCGATAACGCGGTAGTACCATCCGGTTATGCCTTTGTTGGCAATAAACAAATCCATATTTTTGACGCCATATCGCTGGTTGATTTTAGCGCATGGAGCGCGGGGTGAATTAACTTGCAATACAACGCCCCCAATACGATAAGTATCGCCAATAAACACATTGTCATCATTCATTGTTTGTGAGGAAATGTTTTCTCCAATACTGCCAAAAATCAGGTTGTGAGCAATACTAGGAAATTGTTTCTTGAGTGCTTCATAACTTTCTTGAGAGTATTGATGCATAGCCATTTCGGGGCCTCCATGTAATTTCTTGTTTCCCTGCTCGTCTTCACTGGCGCCGTCTAATTCAATATGGAGTCGCTTGAATGGCTCCGTAATGATGCTGCTAGGCGACTGTCGAGGTCCAAAGGCTTGAGGCTTACCTGCAAATAAAGCGTCCACTAACATCGTTGATTTTCCTTATATCGTTGTGTTGAAAACTGAAATAATCCCATGACTTAGAAAGCCGCAAACGCACCTATATTCCAACTAATTCATATTCTAGTAAAGTAGCACAAGCTTAGTTTAAATAAAAAACAGCTTAAAAAAAGGTAAAAAAAAATTACCCGGTTTAAACTTTTGTCAATTGAAGTGCGACATACTCTTTGTACATTCAGCTTAAATACACAACAAGAAGAAAGCGTACTTTTACTATGAACCATAAATTAAGCGTCGTCGACACTCAGGATTATCAGATTACTGAGAAAAATCTGCAGGACAAGGCCTTACTTGATGCCGCAAAACTGGGAGATAAAACTGCATTCAAATCCTTGTACGAATTGTATGTTGGTCGAGTTTACGGTTTGTGTTTTCGTTTATGTGCTGACAAGTCGCTGGCCGAAGATGCAACGCAAGAGGTGTTTATTCAATTATGGCGAAATTTAGGAAATTTCGATGGTAATAGTCAGTTCTCAACTTGGCTACATAGCGTCACTTCTAATGTCACCATTTCATATATTAGAAAACAGCGAGGGTGGTGGCAGAAAATGTTTAGTATTGAGCAAACCTCAGCAATGGAAAAAGAAGCAATAGGTTCAATCGCTGACTCTAATTTAGAACAATATATTTATCGATTACCTGAAAGAGCGAGGTGGGTTTTTGTACTGCATGCCATAGAGGGTTATCGACATGAGGAAATCGCGACTATTTTAGATGTGGCGGTCGGGACGAGTAAAGCGCAGTTTCATAGAGCAAAAGGCTTAATTCAAGGGTGGATAGATGATGAATAGTAGCAAAGGCAGCCGTCTTGACCAAAGTCTCGAAAAGAACATTAAGAAATTAGATTTACAAAAACAACCAGAGCGAGATTTGTGGAAAGGCATAGAGCATGTTTTAGAACAAACATCAGACCGAGCCGGTTATATAAAAGAAGTCCATCAGGTCAATCAAAAACGTATTTTTAGTAATCCAAAACCACTGTTTGCGATGGTAGCAAGCTTAATGATTCTAGCTGTTGTTGGATGGATGTCATTCGAAAGTGGGAAATCACTATTAAGTGAGAATTTGGTAGCGACATTATCAGAACAACATAATGTGCAAAAACAATCTCTATTAATTCGATTCAAAGACCAACCGGCAACAACAGATAATTGGCGACAGCAAATTGATGAATTGGATGAGGCCGCTGAAGCAATTAAAGGAGCACTTGCTGAGGATCCTAATAACAACGCGTTATTGAAAATATTAAAGAACGTATATGAGCAACAGATGACCATTATTGAACGCGTACATGAACCACGATGGAATCATATTTGACGCAGCAAATCTAAAACTCCGCTTAACCTATTCGAATAAATAGGGAGGTCAATTAGAGCGTTAAAAGATACGCAATAATACATTTAACCAAATTAAATCAGAGTGTTATAAACGAGGTAATTATGAAATTATTAATAGGTCGCACTTCGGCCGTGATTGGACTTAGCTTACTTGCGTTCATTGCGAATGCAAAACAAAGTGTGGATAAATCGATGGCCGCAGATCCAAAAGGAACTGTTGAAATAGAGCATCTCAGTGGTGCTGCAAAGATTATTGGCTGGAATAAGAATGAAGTCAGCGTGAAAGGTGAGCTTGGCGAATATACCGAGGAATTTAAATTTGAACGTGATGGTTCCTCTATTATTATATATGTTAAGCCAAAAATGACCAAGGGAGGTTCCAATAGCTGGGGTACTGAGCAGCGTGACGATCTGGTCATTCATGTGCCGATGAAGAATCGCATAAATTACACTTCAACGGATGTACAACTGAAAATAAAGGGTATACATGGTGGTGTGAATGTCGACGTAGTGAATGGTGAAGTGGATGTTGATGATCTGATTGGTCGTATTCGTATTGAATCGGTTAACGCTAATATCAAAGCCCGCAGGCTGGATGGTGAGGTTACTATTGAGACTGTTAACGGTAATATTGTAGGCAAGCATAGTGGTAAAAAAGAGCTCAAACTGAGCACGGTCAATGGCGACATTGACATTGAGAGTGACAGCCCAGAAGTTAGTGCAAGAACCGTGAATGGTCATATCGAGTTAAACCTGAAGTTGGTTAGTGAAGTTATTGTGAACACAGTTAATGGCGCAATTGAAGTGGCGATGGATTTAAAAGAAAACGGCCAAGTTGAAGCCACATCAGTTGGTGGCTCTATTGACTTAGTGTTCCAAAAGAACGTCGCGGCAAGATTCGATATTGAGGCTTATGCGGGTGGTACAATTGAAAACACAATTACCGAGAAGGCACAAAGTAAGGCTAAATATGGACCCAGACGTTGGCTAGAATTCAGTACTTCTAACCCAACAGGTACTGTGGATATTTCTACTGTTCATGGTCGTGTAAAAGTATCAATCAAATAGTCTGTATTTAATAAAATGTTCATGAAAGTTTCATTAAATAGATATATTATTTCAGGCCCTAGGCTAAATTGATGAGTGAGAAGCACAATTCAAGTATCGAATATAGTCTACTTTATTGGCGGTGGCGCAGACAAGACCCGTGAACGTTTTGGGATCATCAAATGGGGACCAACTAATTTGATGGGAGTTGCTAAAGCTAATTTTGATTTGCAAAAGGGGCCCCATTGCGAAAGCAAATATTATGGCTACTTAGATAAGAAAAAAATCATCCAAGATATTATTAAACAAAAACTTAAAAGTGCTTCTGTTAGGATTAATTTGGTTGGACATAGCCGCGGTGGAGCAGTTGCAAAAGACATCGCTATGCGAGAGCTGCGTAAGCTCAACATCAAGGCAAATATTGTTGTTTCACTTGACCCTGTCAAAGCAAAACGTAGTAACCGATATAGAGTACCGAGTAAAAAGAGTGTAAATAATGTTAAGGCCTATATTTGTATTTACGCAAACCCGATAAAACGTGATCCAACTGACTATATCGCCATGGTCGGCGGACAGTATGGTGCTCGCTTAAAGCCACATAGTCACTTATTTGTTGAGGCCGATGTTAATCATGGGCAGCCAATGCCGATGCTCAAATTAGCACTGAATGATAAGGGGCGAACAGCGTGGGAAGTGCTATTGAAGGAGTCAAGGAAGGCATGAATCATTTCCGTTCGTCAGTTCAGGTATTTTTAGTTTTTTTAAAGCTAGGATTTACTGCGTTTGGCGGTCCAGTTGCCCATATTGCTTTCTTTCGTGAAGAGTTTGTTGTCCGTAAAAGATGGATGACTGAGTCAGATTATGCTGAGATTGTTGCTCTATGTCAGTTTTTGCCTGGACCAGCGAGTAGCCAGGTTGGGCTAACGATTGGCTTATCTCGTGGTGGTTACTTAGGATCACTAGCTGCATGGCTGGGATTCACAATGCCCTCAGCAATACTATTATTGTTTCTAGCGCTCGGGTATTCAAATTATGGTGATGTCATTTCCTTCGGTTTGTTAACTGGATTAAAAATTGTAACTGTTGCAGTTGTCGCACAAGCAGTTTGGGGGATGTCGAAAAGCATTTGCATTGATAATACTCGTATTACCATTATGCTGCTTGCTGCCGTCGGAGTATTACTTTTTCAATCAGTTTATACGCCATTGGGAGTGATCGTTCTCGCCGGTATTCTCGGTGTCTGGTTATTCAAACCCTCTCTGGACTTGTCTGAAAGTAGGCTCGCATTCTCCATTTCCAGTTTAAGTGGTGCATTGTGGTTTTTTGTTTTTATTTTATTTTTGTTTGGTCTTCCGATTATTCAACTATTCGTTGACCAACCACTCGTCGACGTAGTGAGTGCATTTTTCCGTTCAGGGAGTTTAGTATTTGGAGGTGGGCATGTTGTGCTCCCGCTACTTGAAGCTGAGATGGTAAAAACAGGTTGGGTCACAAAAGATGCGTTCTTAGCTGGTTATGGAGCAACGCAGGCTGTTCCTGGTCCTTTATTTACATTTGCGGCATTTTTAGGGGGCGTATTAAATGGACCAATTAGCGGTGTTCTTGGAGCCCTGGTAGCCTTATTTTCGATATTCCTACCATCATTTTTGCTAGTTTATTCGGTATTACCTTTTTGGACGAGCTTAAGAGTAAAGCCGCGAATTAGGGCTGCTTTGGCGGGTATAAATGCGAGTGTAGTTGGTATTTTATTTGCTGCGCTATATCAACCTGTGTTTTTGAGTGGCGTGTCAGCAACAAACGATTTTATTGGTGTAATAATTGCGTTTTGGGCATTAATGTATTGGAAACTGCCGCCTTGGTTGGTCGTGATAGCTGGTGGGGCAATAGGGGCTGTACTTTTATAATTGATATTTGTTTTTATAATACAGCGCAAAGACACTGCACAAGGCGACTTCACATTGTTTGCGCTACTAGATTAAACTGGCTATTTATTTTCCTTATATTTTTAACAGACAAGGAGGTTTTTTTCACGCATAATAATCTGCTCAAAATACAACTGTGCGCTGCAATTGAAATTTCAAGATAAACCAAAAAAAGACGACGTCGAACAGCTTAAGATACCTCCGCATTCCATTGAAGCTGAGCAATCTGTGCTGGGCAGTATGATGATCGCACCCGATTCATGGGACAAGGTAGCTGAAATTGTAGTCGAAAGTGATTTTTATAACCGCTCACACCGGACTATCTTTGGTGCGATTATAAAACTCTTAAGTAACAATCAATCTGTCGATACGGTTACCGTAAAAGACACGTTAGCGCAAAGTGGAAAGCTAGATGAAGCTGGCGGTTTCTCTTATCTTATAGAATTGGCAAAAAACACACCAAGTGCGGCTAACGTATCTGCTTATGCTAGTGTTATTCGTGAGCGAGCTATCGTCAGAGAGCTTATTGGTGTTGCTCATGATATTGCTGATGTTGGCTATAATCCCGAGGGTAGAAATAGTGCTGACATTCTGGATTTTGCAGAATCGAAAGTTTTCGAAATTGCTGAAAAACGGACTGGTGAAAACGAAGGCCCGAAGGACATTACTACTGTTTTAACAAAAACGGTTAATCGACTCGATGAATTAGTCAAGCAAGGTTTAGAAATTACTGGTGTATCAACTGGTTATACAGATTTGGATACTAAAACTAGTGGATTACAACGTTCGGATTTGATTATTGTCGCTGCTCGCCCTTCAATGGGTAAAACCACTTTTGCAATGAATTTATGTGAAAATGCTATGATGCTGCAGGACAAGCCAGTATTGGTTTTTAGTCTTGAAATGCCTGCTGAGCAGATTATGATGAGAATGCTAGCATCGTTAAGTCGAGTGAATCAAACGCATATTCGTACAGCTCAACTAGATGATGAAGAATGGGCTAGGATGTCCGGCACGATCAAAACATTAAAAAAGAAAGATAACCTTTATATCGATGACTCCTCAGGTCTTACTCCAATGGAACTGAGAACCCGAGCAAGAAAAATAGCACGCGATAAAGGTGGTCTTTCCTTAATAATGATTGACTACCTGCAGCTAATGCGGGTGCCTTCCCTAAGTGAAAATAGAACCCTGGAAATTGCGGAGATATCACGTTCGTTAAAAGCACTAGCAAAAGAACTTGAAGTTCCTATTGTGGCATTGTCGCAGCTAAACCGAACTCTAGAACAGCGAGCGGATAAACGACCTATCAATTCAGATTTACGTGAATCGGGTTCAATTGAGCAAGATGCCGATTTGATCATGTTCATTTATCGAGACGAAGTGTACAACGAAGCATCTGAAATGAAAGGCATTGCAGAAATCATTATTGGTAAGCAACGAAACGGGCCAATTGGTACAAGTAGACTTACGTTTCAAGGTCAATTTTCTCGCTTTGATAATTATGCTGGACCTGCTTTCGAAGACGAATATTAATCGCTTTCTGGTTGACTGCATTTTAGGTGAATGTTGGTGTTCAATAATAATCTAGCAGTGTATTAATCTAGCTATATATCAATCTAGTAGTGTCTCAATCTAGCAGTACCCCAATCTAGCAATACGTTAATCTAGCACTATTCTAATCTAACAATATCCTAATCTAGTCCCACTGAACTGGAATAGTTAATTTGTTCAAATTAACTATTCGGCTTAAATTATCTTAATTTTTACAAAAAACGACCTACTTGTCTTAAAGAAAAGATAGATTTTGCAAAAAAACTCTATCTTTTTCAATTTATTGAAAGAATCAGCTTCACTTTTGTAAAATTTTACTGATCAATTTTTAGTTTTACTAAATAATTTGTCTTTACAGCTAAAATTAAATTCCAATCAACTTTAGTGATAGTTCTCAATTTATCTTCAGATATTCTTATTAACTCATTCTTATTTTTTCAACTTTATGTTTTTAATGATTTTTAATTTTTATTGGGGCAAGTTTTATCAATTAATAGGAGACAACTGGTCAAGCAAAGTGTGCGACTTTATTCCCTTATTTATTGAGTTCATTAGCTCAATAAAAAATTACTTTTAGAGCGGATTAAAATCGAATTGATTTAAAATAAATCACAAAACGGTCAAAAAACAACCAATAAAAGAAAAAGGCCAAGTAAATTAAAAATTATTTGAGTATAAATTTTCATCTATAGGTATCCACTTTTTATTGAGGTACAAGCGATTTCACCATAATACCGCACCAATGTTTGGGTTTTTAATTCATGTTTATTGTTTACACGCCAAAATTTTGACGCATACTGAACTTGTAGTTATTCACTGTGCAATTCGGTTTTCAAAATTGAAGTTGCAAATAACTTACCAACTTACTTATTAACGAAAGCAACATTGGAATTTAGTTATGGGCAATTTTGAAAAAATGACAAAATCACGAAGAGTTAATAAAATAACCTCTGCGATATTGGGTAGCGCATTGGCTTTCACTGCAGCGGCTTGGGGAGTGACAACTTATTCAAGTGGTGCTGAGTACATATTGCAAGGCGCAAGTCGCCCAGCGCTAGTTTCTGCGATTCAAGCGGAAAACGGGGTCATTATTCATGAATTTAAACTTATCCAAGCTGTTTCAGCTAAACTAACTGACAAGCAAGTTCAGGGCATTGCGTCACGAAATGCGATGATCCGTTTCTTCAATGAAGACAACCAAGTTAGTTTGTCTGCCAATAACGATGTAGCGTTGATGCAAAGCGGCTTAGCACCGCAGAATGCACCTCGTAACTCCCAAATTCCAGCACAAATAGGCGCTAGTGAGTTGCATAAAATTGGCGTCACAGGTAAAGGCGTTACAGTCGCCATTATTGATAGTGGACTTGGCCAGTTTTCAGCTTTAAACCAAAATACATCAGGATTAAAGAGACAAATAACCGTCGTTAATTCATTAGGTGAAGATGCCTCAGGTACTCAAGATTTAAACGGACATGGCTCGCACATGGCAAGTATTTTAGCCGACAGTACGCGTGTTTTTGACCAGTTCGGTTCACCAACAGGCGCGCACAGCGGTGTTGCACCTGATGTAGATTTAGTGATGATTAAAGCATTTGATGAGCAAGGAGAAGCTTCTTATTCGTCGGTTTTGCAGGGTATTGAATACGCTATCGAAAATAGAGATAGGTTAAACATTCGAGTGCTAAATGTTGCTTTTAGTTTCCCTGCAACGTCATTCTATTGGGAAGACCCAATTAACCAAGCGCTGATGAGAGCTTGGGACAAAGGCATCGCTGTTATTGCTCCCGCGGGTAATGGCGGCAATAAATATATGACGGTCGGCGTTCCGGGAAATAACCCTTACGTTATTACGGTTGGTGCAATGGACGACAACAGGACTCCATTAGATGTGTCGGACGATATTGTCGCTTCTTTTTCTAGCTTTGGGCCGACAGTCGAAGGCTTTATGAAACCTGAGGTGCTTGCGCCAGGAACGAATTTAAAAGGACTTGTCGCGGGCAACAGTCAGTTATCTGATAAAAATGAAACTTCAGGAATCTCAGGTACGTCTCAGGCCACAGCTGTTGCGGCTGGCGTTGTTGCATTAATGATTCAACAAGATCCAAGTTTGACACCAGATGAAATTAAATGTCGTCTGATGTCAACGGCATCGCAGGCGAAGAAGCAAAATGGCCAATTGGCGTTTAGCCCTTTCGCCCAAGGGACCGGCCTTATAAACGCTTCAGCTGCGATTAATTCAACAGCTGTAGGCTGCGCGAATAGCGGTTTAAATATTGCCAATGATATAAATTTAAGAAGCCACTATTTTGGTCCTGCCAGATTCAATGAAAAAACTAACGAGTTTATGCTGGGTGAAGATGAGCAAGCGAATGGTGTTATTTGGCACAACGACAATCTGAAGTCGGATGAGCAAGCGAATGGTGTTATTTGGCACAACGACAATCTGAAGTCGGATGAGCAAGCGAATGGTGTTATTTGGCATAATGACATTGTTAATTCAGAAAACAAAAGGTCTCTAGGTGTGACATGGAATTCAGTTATAGACATTTCGCATGCGCAGACCGCTCCTCATGACTCAGATGTCAGTGAGGCAAGTCCACAGATGATATTGATTAAAAAATGGGCTGCGCACAATATTAATGACACTAAACAAAATAATGTTATTAAATTGGATTTAAACACACAAGAATATTAAGTTTAAATATTTAGTTGAAAATAAAAAAGCCTGTGAATGAAGTGACCCCATAAAGTTGGACACTTATATTAAGTGGCAATCAAGGCCTGATTTCGGTAGTCTACCGGACTCAGGCCTTTTAGTTTTAACTTAATACGTTTGTGGTTGTAGTAATAGATAAAGCCATGAATTTCTTTTATGAGTTCATCTACATTCTTAAAGTCGTGCCCGTGATTCATTTCAGTTTTTAATATCGCGAAAAGATGTTCAGCGACTGCGTTATCAAGGCAGTTTCCTTTTCTTGACATGCTTTGCGTCAATCCAGCTTTTTTCAATATATTTTGTAGGCTACGTGTTCGATATTGCCAGCCTTGGTCTGAGTGGAACACAGGTTTTTCATTTTCAGATAGCTTACCTACCGCCTCTTCAAGCATATCGGTTACTAAAGGTAACCTCACAGAAGTTGATGCTCGATACGAGACGACTTCACGATTGAAAAAGTCGATAACAGGCGATAAATAGACTTTTTGCCCTTGCACATTGAATTCAGTAACATCTGTTACCCACTTTTGATTGGGGCGTGTCGCTTCGAAATCTCTACCGAGTAGCTCTTCGGCTGATTTACCTACGTCACCTCGATAAGAGCTATATCGCTTAGGGCGTACTGTTGATTTCAGCCCTAGCTGCTTCATAAGGCGCTGGACCGTTTTATGATTCAACCAGTGACCATGCTGTCTTAACGCATACATAATGCGTCTGTAACCATAACGACCTTTATGTTCGTGATAGATAGTTTGAATAGATGCTTTGGCTTGGGCATATTTGTCGTTACTAGCACAACTAGCACAGTGGCAGTGATACACACTGCGTGCTAAGCCTAACAATTCAAGTAATAACGATAACTTGCCTTTAACTCTTTCGCCACTAGCGCTTTTTCTTGGCTAGTATGCGCTTCTGTTGAGCTAAGGCTTCTCACTTTTTTAGAACCGCGTGCTCCGTCCGCAAGTATTCAATGTCATTGCGAAGTTCTTCATCGGACATTTCTTCTGAAGATTTATTGCTTATAACACGAGGCTTATTTTTCATAGGCTCCGCTTGTCTCTCGGGCTCAAGACCTACTATACCTTTAGCATTATAGTCACTCAACCACTTCGAAAGAATCCCGGGTGATGACAGGTTAAATACAGCGCTAGTGTGGCTTAAAGACCACTGGTTTTTATTCATGGCATCAAGTATCGATAATTTGAACTGTGCTGAGGGATTAATGGTGCCACTTTCGAATGCGGTTTCACCATGAATTGTTACAACCTAACCCCAATACCTTATCTGCCTTTTAAACAGTGGTGAATATTTTGATTTATACATAAAAAAAAACCCGAAGGTTTTGTCTAACTTTCGGGGGTCACTTCAGAATTTACTCCCAGCTTTTTTTATACCTTTAGAAAAAGTTATTTTGGTTTTGATTTGATAAATGTTTTAGACTAACTTACTTCTATAAGAAATTGATCTGTAATATACATGTTTGCCTTTATAATTAATAAGATACTCAGTCCAAAGTTTTGGTTCTCTATATCCCTCTTCATTTTTGGATTAATGATGACGCAAACTATCGAAGCTAAGTTGTTTTATGACAAACTAAGTCGCGATGTTTCTTTCTCGATGTTGAATGAACGACATGTGCTTTCGGGGCCAGTAATTAATGATATCGAACAGGACATTCAAGGATTTATTTGGATCGCTACACAAGATGGGCTAAATAAATACGACGGTCAGAAAGTTACACACTATAAGCCCGATGCAGATGATCCGAATAGTCTCCCTAGCGGTTGGATTGTGGATGTTTTTTCCGATAGTGAGGGCAATTTATGGATCGCTGGCGCAGAAACTATCAGTCTCTATATACCCGAAATAGATGGCTTCCAAAATTTCTCGGATCCGAAACAATATCCGCTTATTCAAGGCCTTAAGTTTACCGTAATATCACAAGCTGAGCAGAAACAAATCTGGTTTGGTACGAAAGACAGTGGCATCGTTATTTTTGACATTGCTAAATCTAAATTTATTAATATATTCAATAAGATGTCGGGGCTTCAGTCAAATAAGATTTTGGATATTGCTGTTGATGAAATACAGAATGTTTTCATAGCTACCGAAGACGCTGGATTATTGTATAGAGCAGCTGGTGCTAATACATTTTTAACTTTTAGCTCTGAATCAGATATCAAAATACCTACTAATAAAATTCGTTCAATACTAATCGATCAGAAAAATAGAGTATGGCTTGGCACAATAAATTCGGGTCTAATATTGTTTGACCCACAAAAAGGTGTTCAAAAACACTTTGAGTCAAGTATCGATGATCCCTACAGCATTTGCTCGAATTCAATCAATGATATTTTCCAAGACAAGGATGGTTATATTTACATTGCTACTGAGAGTGGCGGCCTTTGTGAATGGGATGAGAATACAGAGTCGTTTATTCGATACGTTCACAATGAATCAAATAGTGGCAGTTTAGTCGATGATCGCGTTATTAGTTTATTTCAAGATCACGGTGGTGTTCTTTGGATTGGTACATTCACTGGAATCAGTAAATGGAACCGTTCTGTTAACAGTTTTCAGCTTGTTAATAGAAAAAAGCCTACAGGAAAAAGCTTATCGAGCGATGTTATCTCTTCATTCGCCGAAGCCGAAAATGGTGACTTATACGTTGGAACTTGGGGAGCAGGGATTAATGTGATCGACGTTAATAAATCTACTATCTCATATATAAAGGCTCAGCCTGGCATTAAAGGTGCTTTACAGAATGACCGAATAACGACGTTATTAATCGACTCAAAACAGAACCTCTGGGTTGGCACTCATCGAGATGGTTTGCACTTTCGAGCAAAGGGAAGCAAAATATTTAAGCAGTTCATCCACGATCCTGCTGATGATTCAACGCTGAGTTCAAGTAAAATAAGTAAAATAATGGAAATAGGTAATGGAAACATTGCTATTGGTACTTTTGGAGGAGGTATTAATATTCTTAATACCTCTGGCAATATACAACGCTTTAAACATGACGATAACAATAAAAAAAGTCTTTCTCACGATAGAATAACCCACATGGTAGAAGGCGACAATAATACTATTTGGATTGCTACTCATGGTGGTGGGTTAAATCGGTTTGACTTAGCTACTAAAGAGTTTATGAGTGTAACTATAGAGAGTACGGAAATATGGAGTATCTTACTGACAGACAAGGACCTTTGGTTTAGTACCAGTGACAAAGGCGTAGGCAGAATTTCAACTCTCGACCTGAAAAACGAACAATACGATTTTGAATATATTGGTTTAAAGGAAGGCTTAGCTGCTAACTTTGCCTATGGTTTGCTTTCTGATGAACGTGGTTATATATGGATCAGTACGACAAAAGGAATTAGTTTCATCTCACCTGTAAATAACAAAGTTAGTAATTTTAATATTAACCATGGGTTGCAAGGTGAAGATTTTAACAGCAGTGCATTTTTTAAAGGTCAAGAAAGCCGAATGTTTTTTGGTGGTTCGAATGGCTTTAATACTTTCATTTCAAACAATATACCGCTTAATTTATACAAACCGCCAGTCGTTCTGACGGCATATCGCCGATTAAACGAATCAATACCGATTGAACGTGCTTTTAATAGTGAGGGTGTTATAGAGCTTGATTATGACGAAGCTAACTTTGGTTTTAGTTTTGCAGCTCTCGATTTTACTCGTCCTGACTATAACCTTTATCAGTATCGCTTAAGCGCTGATGAAACTGATTGGATTGATTTGGATAACTCAAATCAAGTAAGTCTCAATTTAACAGATGGTTATTATGTAGTTCAAGTGAGGGGCAGTAACAACGATGGTATTTGGTCCGATGATATTTTAGAAATTCCTGTATTGGTAAATCCGCCTATGCATCGCTCTTCTATTGCCTATTTAACTTACTTTTGGATTGTTGTTTTTATTGCATACCGTCTATTCACCATGGCGCAGCGAAAAAAGCTAAAGCAAATCGCATACAGCTTGCAACTTGAAAAAGAAGTAAATTTAAGGACTTCTGAACTTGAGCTCGCAAATAGTCAATTAGCAGATGCTGTAGACGAAACGAGTAAAGCGAAAGATCTAGCCATTAAAGCTGCTCAAGCCAAATCGAACTTCCTGGCAATAGTGAGTCATGAAATTAGGACGCCAATGAATAGCATTATTGGTATGAGTGAACTCCTGTTATCATCTCCGCTAAATGAAAACCAAAAGCGTTACGCGAATGCAGTTAGTCGAGCCGGCGGAAGTCTTTTGCAGCTCATTAATGATATCCTCGATTTATCAAAAATCGAGGCCGATAAGATTGAGCTCGAAAATCATGAATTCGATTTTCATGCTTTGATAGAAGAACTGCTGTTTTTGTTTTCAGTGAGAGCGTCTGAGAAAGAACTAGAACTAGGCTATACTATTTCAAAAGATTGCCCAAAGTATATTATGGGTGATGTTCACAGATTACGCCAAGTTGTGTCTAATCTGTTAAATAATGCGATCAAGTTTACATCCAAGGGAAGTATCAATTTGGATGTTCATTTTGCAAACAAGGAAATACATATTGCGGTTACCGATACGGGCATAGGTATAGAAAAGGAGCATTTTGACAAAATATTTAAAGAGTTTCAGCAGGCTGATTCGACAACGACCAGAAACTTTGGTGGTACTGGCTTAGGACTATCGATTACGCGTAAAATAGTTGAGCAAATGCTGGCAAAAATTGACGTTGAATCAACCCTAGGTGAGGGTACTACTTTTACAGTCCGGCTCCCAATCACGTTACCCAAAAAGAAGGCTGTTGGCGTTTCCAAAGTCGAAAATTTAAGCATACGACCTATTTTATTGGTTTGCGCAAATCATACAGCCGCAAAAATGATGCAAAACACGTTCGAGCGATTGCACGTCGACGCATTATCAACAACTATTGAAGCTTTGCGCGATAATATTTCTCCAGCAGACAATGCGCTTATATTCATTGATCACGGTGACTTTCTTTTAAATCGTGCCTTCATTTCAACTACACTAGAAAAAACAGACTACTGTGTCCTTTTACGAACTACCGAAAAAGCGGATGCAGTCAATGAGTTTGGATTACGCCGTATTGAAAAACCAATTCGTTTAGATGTTGTGCGCGCTGAAATATTATATGCAAGTAGGCTCGAAAATGACATCGTTGAGACAATGGATGAGATAAGTCAATTAACTGAAAATAATTCTCGTTTCAGTGCGAAAATACTCCTAGTTGAGGACGTTGTAGCCAACCAAGATGTCGCTGTTACTATGTTAGAAATGTTCGGATGTGAAGTTGATATTGCGAGTAATGGTCAAGTTGCAGTCGACTTAACTCTCAAAAATCGATATGACCTTATTTTTATGGATTTGCATATGCCCGTCATGGATGGCTTAACGGCAACGTGCATTATCCGTGAAAACGAAAAATCCATCGCACAGACTGTTCCAGCGCCTATCATTGCGCTAACCGCTGGCGTGTTCGATGAAGAAAAAGGGTTATGCTTAGAAATAGGTATGAATGATTTCATGTTGAAGCCATTCACAGCATCGAAGTTATTCAGTATGATTGCCGACCATATTCCAGAAAAACAAATCAAAATTAGTTCGCTGGAGGCACAATCGACTTCTCCGCCCAATTTGAGCATAGAAGCTGATCACTGGATTGACGCTGATGCGGTTCAGAGCATTCGTGAAATTGAAGCGCGAACGGGCAAAAAACTCTACTTTCGTGTGGCAGATTCTTTTAAAACGGTCATGGTCGAACAAATGCCTGCGCTAGTTGAAGCTTGTAAACGCAATGATAGAAAAACTGCAATGGAATTAGCTCACGCAATGAAGTCACTTTCCGGTAACACAGGTACAATAGTATTTACTAAGCTTTTGTTAGCTATTGAAATCGCGGCTAAAACTAACGAATCTATAGATGACGCCGAAACATTAGATGAACTTCAAGATGTTTTCGATAAATCACTTAAAAGCTTACAAATATTAATTGAGAAGATGTATGACTGAACGCTCGCTTGATAGTGGCAAGGATGCAACTGTATTGGTTTGTGATGATGACCCAACCTACTTGTTGTTAATGGAAGAAACGTTAAGTAGTGATAATCTTCATGTACTGACGGCAGCCAATGGTGCTGAGGCATTAAAACTATACTTAAAGCATGAACCCCATATTGTGCTGCTGGATGTACATATGCCAATGCTTAGTGGATTTGAGGTCTGTGCTGAAATCAGAAAACACCCTCGAGGCAAAGATACACCAATTTTAATGGTCACTGGTGCCGACGATATATTGTCTATTGAGAACGCTTATAAGCATGGTGCGACGGATTTCTTGCCTAAGCCGATAAGATGGCCGATGGTTGCTCACCGAGTCCGCTACATGCTTAAAGGTAGCGAAACTTTCAATAGTTTAAAACAAAGCGAAGAAAAGATGCGCCATTTGGCTTATTTTGATTCCTTAACTGGATTACCAAATAGGCAAAGCCTAGACGAAAGCTTGGAAAAGGCAATTCAGTTTGCTGCCAAAGAGCAACAAAATATTTGTATCATGTACATCGACTTAGATAATTTTAAGCGTATCAACGATACATTAGGACATGAGTTTGGCGATAAGTTACTCAGGAAAATAAGCAATAAAATTCTGCAGTGTGCAAAGGAAAAAGCATGTATTCCTGATGCGATGCAAAATACTACTGAAATGCAAGTTTCTCGATTAGGGGGGGACGAATTTATGATTTTACTTAACAACACCCTAAGCGATAAGAGTGTTAAAGTAGTGGCCCAATCACTGGTAGATTGTATTTCTGAATTAGTGTCTATTGATGATTATGAAGTCGCACTAACGCCGAGTATAGGTATTGCCGTTTACCCACGTGATGGCGCAACGTCGACAGAACTTAAAAAGAACGCCGATGTTGCGATGTATTATGCAAAGACGATGGGCCGCAATGGGTATCGTTTCTATGCTGAATCGTTGAACAAAAACGCGATGAAATTTTTACAAATAGAAGGTTGTCTGCGCAATGCGTTGAATAACGATGAGTTTTCATTGAATTATCAACCTCAGGTTTGCCTAAAGAAGAACAAAATTATTGGCGTCGAAGCGCTGTTGCGTTGGGATAGTCCGGAATTGGGCAGTGTAAAGCCCAGTGAGTTTATTTCGGTTGCGGAAGATTCTGGTATTATTAATGAGTTAGGTGAGTGGGTTATGCGCACAGCCTGCGTTCAAGGCAAAGAGTGGATGGACGCCGGATTACAAGACTTTAAAGTTTCGGTAAATCTCTCTAGTACTCAGTTTAAGCGTGCCTCGTTACTTAATATGATAAAGCGAGCACTCGATGATAGCGGCTTACCTGCGTCATTGTTGGAAGTTGAATTAACTGAAAGCGCGATTATGAACGATATCGACCATAATATTACTCGCTTAAATCAGATTCGAGAAATGGGCGTAGCCATCGCCCTCGACGACTTTGGTACTGGCTATTCATCTCTTAGTTACCTGAAGAAATTTCCAATCAACACGCTTAAAATTGACCGGTCATTCATTATCACTATTGATTCAGACTCTGAAGACGCCGCAATTGTTCAGGCAATTATTGCACTTGCAAACACACTAAAACTCAATGTTGTTGCTGAAGGGGTTGAGACTCATGGGCAACTCCAGACCTTAAATCGCTTTCAATGCGACATTATTCAAGGATATTACTTTAGCAAGCCGGTGCCAGCTGACCAAATTATAAAGTTAACACAGCAACCGTTAACTAAAGCTTTGGCGCAGGGAATATAAGTTTGTCAATCAGGCTGCGTAGTAAGCCTGATTGATCGAATATAATTGAAGTATGTTACATTTTACTGTGAATAGCTAAGCTAGCTTATCTTGGGTTTTGGTTATAAAGTCGCTCGCGTCGTGGCGTTCGTGTAGCTGACCGGCAGGCTCTCCCCAAGTACGATTAACCATTTTGGCGCGCTTAACTTGCGGACGCGCGTCAATAGTTTTGGTCCAACGTTGCACGTTTTTATACTCTTGCACTTGCAAAAACTCACCTGCTTCATATAATTTACCCAAGGCCAAACCGCCATACCAAGGCCAAATGGCCATATCAGCAATTGTGTACTCGGCACCACTGATAAACTCGTTTTCAGCTAATTGACGATCTAAGACGTCCATTTGACGTTTTACTTCCATTGCATAGCGGTCAATAGGGTACTCATATTTTTCAGGAGCGTATGCGTAGAAGTGGCCAAAACCTCCTCCAAGCATTGGGGTACTCCCCATCTGCCAAAAAAGCCATGACATTGTTTCAGCTCGTTGAACTGGATCTTTTGATAAGAAGACATCGAATTTATCTGCCAAATATAGCAGTATTGCCCCCGACTCAAATATGCGAGTCGGCGGAGATGTACTATGATCAACTAGTGCTGGTATTTTAGAATTAGGGTTTGCGCCAACAAAGCCGCTGGTAAATTGATCTCCCTCCATAATGTTGACTAGATAGGCATCGTATTCTGCTTCTTTAAAACCTTTCACTAATAGCTCTTCCAGCATCATAGTTACTTTTACACCATTAGGTGTTGCAAGTGAATATAGCTGCAAAGGATGTTTCCCAACTGGTAAATCTTTGTTAGACGTTGGTCCTGCAATAGGGCGATTTATATTGGCAAACCGGCCTCCACTTTCTGAATCCCAAGTCCAAATTTTTGGGGGCGTATAAGTTGGATCTGCCATATTGCTTCCTTATTGTGTTGAAGATACATGCATTTTAGACGACGATATTACCACTTTAAGACATTATCAATCTTAGAGGTTATCAATATAAGGTGTCATGTACGAGCTCTAAAATATATTCTTATTAGAACTTAATATAGCCACACAGACTTCAATAAAATAAAGTCATGCGTTTAACAAACATGACTTTTTATACTTTTCTGTTAGCTTGATACGATATCGGGACGTAAATAGCATTTATCAAGTCCGTGGGAGCGGAACCCGAACATTTCCCTCCATCAGAACTCTCGCGCTGCGACTCATAATAACCCGTTCAACTTCCCATTGGCCCTGCTTATATTGTGCGTTAGCGCCTACTTTTAAAGTGCCGGATGGATGGCCGAACGTAATCGTTTCACGTTCACCCCCGCCTGCAGCTAAGTTAACTAACGTACCAGGGATGGCAGCAGCAGTGCCAATTGCAACGGCAGCTGTGCCCATCATAGCGTGATGTAATTTACCCATAGACAAAGCGCGAACGTTCAAATCAATATCGGCACAACTAATTTGTTTACCGCTTGATGAAATATAGCTTTGAGGGGCTGACACAAAGGCAATTTTAGGTGTGTGTTGCCGAGCAATAGCATCCTCGATGCCGGAGATAAGTCCCATTTTAACCGCGCCATAAGCTCTGATAGTTTCAAATTTGACCAATGCTGCTTCATCATTATTGATCGCATCTTGCAATTCAGTGCCAGAATAGCCTAGTTCATCAGCATTCAAAAATAGTGTTGGAATACCAGCGTTGATCATCGTTACTTTAAATGAGCCTATGCCTGGCACATCTAGCTGGTCAACCAAGTTACCGGATGGAAATAAATTGCCTTCGCCATCAGCAGGGTCTACAAATTCTATTTTTACTTCTGCAGCAGGAAAGGTGACTCCATCTAATTCAAAGTCACCAGTTTCTTGTACTTCCCCATTCGTTATAGGTACATTTGCAATAATTGTTTTACGAATATTGGCTTGCCAAATTCTTACGACGGCAACGCCATTCTCAGGGATAAGAGTGGTGTCTACAAGACCATTGCTGATAGCAAATGAACCTACAGCAGCAGTCAGATTTCCGCAATTTCCACTCCAATCGACAAACGATTTGTCGATTGCAACTTGACCGAAGAGATAGTTAACGTCGTGATCTAGTTTATCACTTTTACTCAGTAATACCGTTTTACTGGTGCTTGAAGTAGCCCCGCCCATGCCGTCGGTATGTTTACCGTATGGGTCTGGACTGCCTATAACACGCAGCAATAATTGATCGCGAAACTCACCTGCTACTTGGGCCTTTTCAGGCAAATCATCTATCTTGAAAAATACGCCTTTGCTGGTGCCGCCACGCATATAGGTAGCAGGCACTTTTATCTGTGATGTAAAGCTCATAACTTCGCTCCAAATTATACGGTAGCTTCAATAAAGTCTTGTGCAAAGCGCTGCAAAACACCGCCAGCTTCATAAATAGAAACTTCTTCAGCCGTATCTAGGCGACATTTCATTGGAACCTTGACGGTCTCACCATTTTTGCGGTTTATCACTAGGGTGAGCATTGCTCCAGGCGTAGGTTTCCCCTGAACATCAAAGCTTTCTGTGCCATCGATAGATAAGGTTTTGCGTGTTGTGCCAACTTCAAATTCAAGTGGTAATACGCCCATGCCAATCAAATTGGTACGGTGAATACGCTCAAAACCTTCAGCAGCAATTACTTCAACACCGGCTAAGCGGACCCCCTTGGCTGCCCAGTCGCGTGACGAACCCTGACCATAATCTGCACCTGCGACTATGATAAGAGGCTGTTTGCGCTCCATATAAGTTTCAATGGCTTCCCACATTCGCGTAACCGTGCCTTCGGGTTCAATTCTAGCAAACGAACCTTCTTGCAGTTTACCGTCGACGATTGCCATTTCATTTTTTAGTCTTGGGTTGGCAAAAGTGGCGCGCTGGGCTGTCAAATGATCGCCGCGATGAGTTGCATATGAGTTAAAGTCAACTTCTGGCAAGCCCATCTTATGCAAATACTCGCCGGCAGCGCTATCCATTTGTATTGCATTGGACGGTGATAAGTGATCCGTGGTGATATTGTCGCCTAATACAGCCAGCGCTCGCATTCCTTGCATGCTGCGTTCGCCGGCTAAAGCGCCTTCCCAGTATGGGGGTCTGCGAATATAAGTGCTTTGTGGACGCCATGCATATAATGGATCGTTGTCTTCTCCATAATCGACAGTTAAGTCGAACATCGGATTATAAACTTTGCGGAATTGCTCCGGTTTGACGCTTGATTTTACTACGGCATCAATTTCTTCATCAGTTGGCCAAATATCCATCAAGCGAATATCGTTGCCTTGTGCATCTTTACCAAGCACATCTTTTTCAATATCGAAGCGAATAGTACCAGCAATAGCATAAGCCACAACAAGAGGTGGACTGGCTAAAAATGCTTGATCAGCATGCGGGTGAATGCGCCCATCAAAATTACGGTTGCCTGACAATACAGCCGTAGCATATAAATCGCGTTGTTTAATTTCTTCTTCAATTTTAGGATCAAGTGCGCCACTCATGCCATTACATGATGTGCAGGCAAAACCTACAATACCAAAGCCTAAGGTTTCTAGTTCAGGTAACAACGCCGCTTCTTCTAAATATAATTGCACAGCTTTAGAGCCGGGCGCTAAGGAACTTTTCACCCAAGGTTTTCTTAACAAACCCAACTTATTTGCGTTACGAGCAATCAGTCCTGCCGCAATCATGTTGCGCGGGTTGCTGGTGTTAGTACAACTAGTAATAGCGGCGATAATCACGGCGCCATCTGGCATTTTACCTTCTTCATTTTCTACTACACCACTAATGCCTTTTGCCGCTAAATCAGCAGTAGCTACGCGGCTATGTGGATTGGAAGGGCCCGCTATGTTGCGTCCAACTGATGACAAATCAAAGCTCAATACTCGCTCGTATTCTGCTGTGATTAAATCGTCTGCCCACAAACCAGTATGCTTGGCATACTGTTCAACTAATTTAACCTGGTCATCTTCGCGGCCCGTTAGTGTTAGATAGTCGATTGTTTGTTTATCAATATAGAACATAGCCGCTGTTGCGCCGTATTCTGGTGTCATATTCGAAATGGTTGCTCTGTCCCCTAACGTTAAGTGTTTAGTGCCTTCACCATAAAACTCTAAATACGAAGAAACGACTTTTTGAGCACGTAAGTATTCAGTGAGCGCAAGAACAAGATCGGTTGCTGTGATACCTGGTTGCGGCTTACCAGTTAATTCAACACCAATAATATCGGGTAAGCGCATATACGAAGCTCGGCCCAACATAACGCTTTCAGCTTCTAAACCACCAACGCCCACCGCAATGCCGCCGAGGGGAGCGACCATGGGCGTGTGGCTGTCAGTTCCGACTAAGGTGTCAGGGAAAGCCACTCCATGTCTTTCTTGAATTACTGGTGACTTACGCTCTAATTTGATTTGATGAAGAATAGCGTTACCTTGAGGGATAACGTCGACATTTTTAAATGCAGTTTTTGTCCAATTGATGAAATGAAAACGGGCTTCATTACGACGATCCTCAATGGCTCTGTTTTTTGCAAAAGCGTCCGTT
>JAWUVZ010000097.1:0-10814 GCA_034112105.1 Glaciecola sp.
CCCACTTTCAGAGTTTGGTCGTTTGGGTTCTGAAATGTGGCGTGCAATTCGATTAGTTTTAGACACCGGTTTACATGCGAAGGGTTGGAGTGAGGAAAAAGCGATTGCCTATTTCAAAGAAAATTCTGCGATTACCGGAGAGCAAGCAAAGTCAGAAGTCCGCCGCTATTTAACTATTCCAGGACAAGCGACCGGTTATAAAATTGGGATGATAAAAATTCAGGAACTGCGCGTTCTTGCTGAGCAAAAGCTCGGTGATAATTTTGATATTCGTGCCTTTCATGATGTCATTTTAGGCGGTGGTGCTTTACCTATGGTTATGCTGGAACGTAAAGTAAAAGCATGGATTACTAGTCAGGAATAATCCTTAATAGCGAATTAGTTCAAACTACACAAACGGGTTCTATAACGCCTTCAATTCCTTGCAATTGATAGACGAAAATATTACCCGATTGTGGTTCTACTTTTAGACGTTCCGGGGCGAGTGAATGCTTAGCGGTTGTAACAATCAGCCAATCCATATTTGGTCCTCCTATCGCTACGCTTGAGGGTTGGCTAACCGGCATATCAACAACTAAGTCAATCTCACCCTTGGGATTATATCGGACAACCTGGGACGCTCCCCACTGCGCACTCCACAAATAATCATGTGAATCAACTATTGCACCGTCAGGAAACCGATGCCCTTGCGTCGTTGCAAAAACTCTTGCATTGGACAGCCGCGTAGTTTGCGTATCAAAATCGTAAGCGTTAATAGTCCGCTTCGGTGAATCGGCGTGATATAGTATTGTGCCATCATTACTCCAACATAAACCATTAGAAATTGACACATTGGAGACTTTTGCATCACATTGCCCGGCTGCATTGAAACAATATAGCTTGCCTAACACAGGCGATTTCGAGTTTGTTCTATCTTGTTCGTCTTCGTCATCAGATTCATTCATTGTACCAGCCCAAAAGCGACCTTGTCGGTCAGTGCGCCCATCATTAAATCGATTTGTCTTTAGATGTTTTTCAGGCTGAGCTAACCATTCCAGATGTTGGGTTACAAGATTATAACGCGCTATCCCAATATCAAACGCGGCTATTATCTCATTCTCAATAGGTGTAAACGAAAAACAACCAATACGATGTGGCGTATCAAAAGTTTCAACACCACGCGTTTTGGGCGAATAACGTTGAATTTTAGCGGCAATAATGTCGACCCAATATATAGCCTGCTCTGGACTATTCCAAAGCGCGCATTCAGCTAGGATACATTGAGAATTGATACTGAATAATAACTTGCCAACCTTTGTCGACCGCTGAACTTGTGTCAATCTGGTAATCCTTTTACGAGAGCGAAAAAATGCTTAGGCGGTTTTTTCACTTAACTTATTTATACTCTGGAACACAGAATTAAAGCCTAATAAAGTGGTCGTTGTTACCTGACAAATTTCTGTAGCGATCAATTGCGAATTCAATACGCTAGCAAAACAAGAACTCAGGTGAGGAGCGCCAATAACGCTCACTTTATCCATTTTTGTGAGGCTCCATTCGGTAGCATTCATTGCTGCACGAACATCACTACCTATCAGCAAACCTGAAAGATAGGAGGTTGCCTCATCGGCACTTAACTGTCCAAATAACTGTCTTGAACGCACACTAAATAGCCCATGAATCAAACTCCCTGTTTCACTATTTAAGGTAAAAGCAGCACCAGAGTTGAACGCTTCCTGATTAAACACCGTCGCTTTTTCTTGGATCAACACACTGTGATTGGCAATGAGGTCAAACAGCTCACCCGTTAATGCCGTTTTAAACAGTTTAATTTTGCCATCCTCAACTAATACCCATTTAGTATGAGTACCCGGCAAACAAACTAAATGTCGCCCTAGTTGGTTTTGCTCTGCTAATTGCAGCCAACCCAAAATTTGTAATTCTTCGCCACGCATACAGTCGTAATTATTGTTTTCTAGCTTACAACTCAAGCCAGGAATAACACTAATATCATAACCATTACATTGAAAATGAACGCATGATTTCGCCAGTTCCTGTGGTGAAATAGGACTGGCCAAATAAGGTGTTTCTTTCCAACCAATACTCGAGCCTATTTGTCCTGCCATTAATACCGGCAATTTGCCATACTCAAATTCCCAAGGCGATATACATTCCATGAGGGTTTCTTCGAAACTTAAAGCTGACTTACTAACACCTAAGCCTGCGCTGCGTGTAACTAGTTTTAAACTGCCATCGGGTTTGACTTTACAAAGAAAAGCGCGAAGTCGACTCGTCCCCCAATCAACAGCAATGAAATGGGAAGGTTTGTGCATTAAGTTCTCCCGCCATCTATATTAATAGCCTGACCCGTGATCATGGATGAATTGTCAGAGGCTAGAAATAGAGCTAAATGAGCTACATCGTGGGGTTCTATGCGTCTTTTCAGAGCCATAGTTTCAGTCCATTTATGCTCTTCTTCTTCTGTTAACCAACTTGCCAGTTGTCTATCCGTAGCGACCCACCCGGGCAAAATAGCATTAACTCGAATATTGTCGACACCGAAATCGCGAGAAAGAGACTTTGTCATGCCCATTAGTCCAGCCTTCGCAGTCACATAGCCCGTCATCTGCTGTGGGCCAATAAGCGCATTAATGGAACTGAAATTAATAATGCTACCAGAGGCATGCTCCCGCATAATTTTAAACGCCGCTTGTGAAGCAAAAAAAGCAGGATCAAGATTAACCTGCATACATTTATGCCAATCATAAGCAGAGATATTTTCAACTTCTTGGCGAGCATCGTTGCCAACATTGTTGACTAGAACGTCTAAGCTACCCAACGCTTTTGATGCTTCTACGATAGCAAGTTGCAGAGTTTCGGGGTCAGTAACATCCACTTTTCGATACCAAAGCTCAGCGCTATCGTTTTCAGCTTTCATCGCATTGATTAATGTTGCCGAGGCGTGTTCATCGATATCAATAAAAGCAACTTTAGCTTTTTGTCCGACAAATGCCTTTACCATTGCCGCACCAATGCCAGTTGCGCCTCCAGTTATAAAGACAACCTTGCCAATGAGGCTTGAATACTGTGTCGCATTTTTGTCTATAGAATCGGTCACCCAATCCTCCATTTGTCGTGTGTTGAAGAATATTGTGCAGGTTTTGAGCACTTAGGTATTACTCAAGTAATCAGTTAACGTCTTTTGGCTTTTTATCATATTATATTAACAAAAAACATATATGATAATTCAAACATCAAATTAAGTATGATATAACCGATTTATTATAGAAATGGAAACGTTAACATGAAAAGCCCACAACGGCATAATCTAACTCACCAGCTCACTCACGATTTAGGAATTGCGATCGTCAACGGAAAGTATCCCATTGGTAAAGGTATGCCATCGGAAGCTGATTTGTGTGTAGAATACGATGTTAGTCGCAGCTCCACTAGAGAAGCAGTGAAGATGCTTTCGGCAAAAGGACTTATTTCTTCTCGTCCCAAACAAGGTATTCGAGTGCTGCCGGAAAGTAGCTGGAATATGTTTGATACCGATGTGTTGACTTGGATTTTGAGTAGTAAACCTTCCCTTTCTCTTCTTAAGGAATTTACCCAAGTACGCTTTGCGATTGAACCTGAAGCCGCCGCGCTAGCCGCTATAAACGCAACAGATGAGCAACTTGCACAAATAGAGAATGCTCTCAGCAGAATGGCCGATGCCGACAATGGTTTAGACGATCCATTAGAAGCTGATATTGAGTTCCACACCAGTATATTAGAAGCAAGCGGCAACCGTTTTTTCGCTCAGCTTTCAGATTTTATCGGTACCGCATTGCGGGTAAGTATTCGCTATACCAATAAAATAAAAGGGGTACCTGGGGCAGATGTGCAAAAGCATGCTGATATTTTCAACACCATAAAATCAAGAGATGAAAAAGCGGCACGTGAAGCCGTTTCAACCATCCTTGTTGAAGCTCTCGAACTAATCGAATCTAAGCTTTAAGCTAATCATATGGCTAACCATACTCAACAATTACTCAACACTTGGTATGCGCAACGCGATGAGATGGACTGGGTTCTGGCAACGATCATTGGCACCGAGGGTTCTTCGTACCGGAAACCAGGCGCTATGATGATGATTAATAGCCTAGGTCAATATCATGGTTTACTTAGTGGCGGTTGTCTGGAATCCGACATCATGCGCCAATCACGTCAATGTTGGGAGTCAGGTAATAACCGTATTATTCAATATGACATGCGTGAAGAGGAAGATATAGCTTGGCAACTTGGTATTGGTTGCGGTGGGCTCGTTCGCATATTATTGCAGCCCATAAATGTAAAATATAGCTATTTAAAACTTGTCGAATTACGCCAACTAATTAATCAAAACCAAGCGTGTAAATATGTCCAAAGTATGGATGAAGGCCCACCTAAAAATAGCATTGTATTGACTGACAGTAATACTGAGTTTGCCGCTCAGCAGGAAGTACAGAGCGTTGCCAAAACGAACTCTAACGTTTTCGAACACACCATAAAGCCCTCACTTAAATTAGCTATTTTTGGTGGCGGTATTGATGCCATACCAGTGGCTAAAATTGCACATAATTTAGGTTGGCATGTAACCGTTGCGGATCCGCGCACGGGTTATGCGAGGCAAGCACAGTTTGCAGATGCAAAGCAGATAATTAAATCCTCCTTTGACAGTATATCCGAACACGCATGGCTTTTGAATATCGATGCTATTGTTATCATGACTCACAATGTAACGTTAGATGCTCAAGCGCTATCATTGGCGCAACATAGCTCTGCTAGCTACGTTGGGATGCTAGGTCCGCTTCATCGAACTGATAGAGTGCTCCAAGAGGCCGGTCTGGTTTCCTCCGAGCGGGCTACTGAAACCAAGCTCGAGCAGGAAAAAAGCACTAACGTATTGACCAAACCGTTAGCAAACCCTATTGGTTTGAGATTAGGCGGGGAACTTCCTGAATCGATCGCTCTATCGATTTTGTCCGAGATCCATGCGTTTATCCAACACGCGGACGCAAAGTCAATTAGTAATCTGCTGAACTAGCACACCATAAATAAATAGGTTCGTTATTAGAACGCGGAGTTTGCATCGCAAAGCATAAATATCATTGGTAGAACGGCGCACTTCCGCAAAAGCTTCTCAATTGATAAGTTACCCATTGAGAAGCCGCAGTCCACCATCGGTTCAATAATTTATATAAGCAGTATGGATATAACTATGAACAATCAAGATACGCATTACTGTATCGAAGCAATATTGCTTGCCGCTGGTGAAAGCAAACGCTTCAACGATACTAAACAGCTTGCTATTGTTGATGACAAGCCAATGCTGATTGGTACTATAGAAATGCTGAGACACGCTGAATTTAAATCAATTACGGTTGTTTTAGGAGCAAATTCGAGCATTATTGAAAAGGCGCTAGAACCAGTGTATTTGCAGGCGACTTTAGCAAGTAACGCCTTACCAAATATAACATCCATCATTGCAAGCAAATGGCAGCAAGGAATGGGTGCATCAATAGCCGCTGGTGTAAAAAATGTGGGCTCCGAAATCACTCATGTTTTTATTGGGTTAACTGATCAGGTGGAAATTCGCACAGAGCAGTGCAATCTGATGTTAGCCCAATCTCGGAAAAACCCTGATAGCATTGTAGCTGCTTTTTATAATAATAAAGTGGGAGCTCCCGCTATTTTCCCCAGAGCATATTTTGCTGCACTATCGAAGCTAGAAAACGATAAAGGTGCACGGGAGATGCTGCGTGCTAACGCCGCATCTGTCATCCGCGTTGGTATGCCAGAAGCGGCTAGAGATATCGATACAAAAAAAGATTTGTTGTTGTATACATCAACTGTGCAAGCGCAAAACACCAAAAGACTCAACAAAAAGACTCAATGATCAAAACAGTAATTATTGAGTCAGGTCCTATTACTGGTGGTATTGATGCAGCCATTGCGCCTCCCGCAGGGCTAGGTCTGACCAACGCAACGTTTCATTTTTCTGGTAAACACATAAGGAACTCACCAATAAATAAACATTTTACGGTCTACACTCGTATCAACCGAGATTGTGCTAACAAGAATGTCGAATATTCATCGGTTTTCAGTGCATTTTTATATGGCAAATAGAAAGTCATCTTCTGTATGCTGACAACCTGAATGATTCAGAACCAGCGCTGCAAATCCATAGCGCAAAGGCGAGTAGATCTTATGAAAGCGATATTGATAAAATTACATATTACCCGCGATTTTCTATTTCAATTATTAATACTCAGTTGTTTGCTTGTCCCCGCTCTAACGTTAAGTAACTTAGCTTATTCCGCTGATGGTGTCGATGGCAGTCAAGCGTCGACACAATCAACATCCCCTCAGGCTCAAGATAAAAACAACCGAATTTCGTTAGGCGATGGTGTTGGCAAGGCCAACATCCCTATGGAGCGAAGCCTAACTGGCTTTGACAATGTTAACGAAACACTTTCACTCTGGGAGTTAGGGTTAGGCGGGGGGGCTTTCTATAACCCGAAATACCCAGCCTCAAGTGAAGGAAGGGTTTTTGGTCTTGTAATCCCCTTTGTTGTATATCGAGGTGAAACTTTCCGAATTGGCGACGGTGGCGGTGCTAGAGCTATCATTATTGAAAATGAAACCTTTGAAGTCGACTTTTCGTTCGGTGCTGCATTGCCTAGCGACAGTGAAGATAATACAGCACGCGTTGGCATGCCTGAGCTGGATTTCTTAGGAGAAATTGGTCCCCAAATGATTTTCATGTTGGGTAAATACGATTTCGACAAAAATGCAATAGGCGAAAACGTAGGTACCAATGTAGGCAAAGGTAGACTCGATTTCAGACTGCAAGCTCGCGCTGTTTTCTCGACCGATTTTAGTAAAATTGAAGGACGAGGCTTTATTTTCGAACCACAAATATCCTACCAGCATCGTGGTTTCAGACATGAAGAGACTGCGTTTAATATTTCATTTGGTGCCATTTTTGCTACTGAACAAACACATGATTATTTTTATGAAGTAGCCCCTGAATTCGCGACGCAGGCTCGCCCAGCTTATGATGCTAAAGCAGGTTATTTAGGCTCAGAACTGAGCTTAGGTGTTTCATTTAAAGTGAGTGAGAATATCCGCGCATTTATTGGCGGCTCTGCTCAATTTCACAGCTTAGCAGCTAATAAAGACAGTCCGTTGTTTGAAAAGGAAATCACCTATTCCATGGGTACTGCATTTGTATGGCGTTTCTATAAGAGTGAAGCAAAAGCGACGTGGTAAATGTTTAATTAACGTAAACACCAATTTGGTATGGTTTCCTCAGAGTGGTCATCATCCTGAGGAAACACTAATAGCGTTGGCGGATTAGTTTACTAATTTAAAAGGAACATTAAGTTCAAGTGAACTATCTGCTCCCACACCAAGCAAAAAATCACCCGCTTCAACATTTAATTGATTGCGAATGTCATAGAAAGCTAAGTTATCGGTGTGCATCTCAAACGCGACATCAACGCTTGAGTTAGCTTTTACTAATAAGCGTTTAAAGCCTTTTAATTCCTTTACCGGACGAGTCACAGAGCCAACTAAATCTCGAACATACAGTTGTACAATTTCTTCAGCATCGACTTCACTTTTATTTTCTACCGTTACTGTAACTACAAATGACGAACCTAGTTTAATTTCATGTTGGCTAATGTTGACGTGGTGATATTCGAACTCAGCGTAGGACAACCCATAGCCAAAAGGATATAACGCTGAAAAATGCGTATCTAGATGAGTTGACGCCATGCCTAGTGAAGTCTGAGCAGCTCTAACAGGCACATCGTCTATAAAAATGAAGCTTTCTTCAGTTGGCGGTCGGCCTGAATTTTTCTGCGCATAATAAATCGGAATTTGCCCTACAACTCTAGGAAACGATACTGGCAACTTACCAGAGGGAGTAGCATCACCAAACAGCAATTCTGCGATAGCGAGTCCACCCATAGTACCCGGATGCCAGGCATATAAGATACTGTCAACTTTGTCGAGTATTGGTTGCAAAGTTAGCGGTCTACCAGCTAACACAACTAATACAATAGGCGTCTTTGATTGCGATAAATGCTCAATCAGTTCTACCTGAGCCCCTGGTAAGTCGATATTTGATCTGCAATGTGCTTCTCCTGACAATATCGATTCTTCACCCAAGTATAGAATCGCTACGTCGGCGTTGTTAGTGAGTTCAAGCGCTTTGTCAAAATTCTGAGTGTTTCTATCTCTTGAAGTGCCCAGCACAGATTCGAATTCTATCTCGATGTCCTCTCCCGCCAACGCTATCAAACCATTAAGACAAGTAACACTGTGCTTCTCATCGCCGTCGAACACCCAAGTACCTAATTGTTCATAGCCATCGTTTGCCATCGGCCCAATAACAGCAATCCGGTTGGTTGCCTTCCTATTAATTGGCAAAACCGGACTATTGTTATGACGACTTTTATTTTGAAGCAATACACAGCTTTTTTGTGCCGCTTCTTTAGCCGCTTCCAGATTCTTAGCATTCAATAATTCAGGTAATGTTGAAGGGTCCGTAAACGCATTTTCAAATAAGCCTAACGCAAATTTCATCTGCAGAATATTTATCACCATTTGGTCAACTTCAGCCTCTTCAATCTGATTTTCTGCTATTAAAGCTGCCATATTATCAATGTAACAACTACTCGCCATTTCCATATCAACGCCGGCTTTAGCTGCTAAGTAAGCAGAATCTTTTTCATTGGCAGACAAACCATGTACCTGAAGTTCTTTTATCGATTCCCAATCGCTCACTACTAATCCTTTATAATTCCACTCGTCTCTTAAAACCTGCTTCAACAACCATTGATTACCCGTTGCAGGCACGCCATTCAAATCACTGAAGGAAGCCATAAAAGAGGCCACACCTGCTTTAGCTGCTTGATGAAATGGTGGCAGATACACGTTGCGAAGTTCGTTTTCAGGAATATTAGTAGTGTTGTAATCGCGCCCACTTTCACTCGCGCCATAGCCAGCGAAATGCTTTGCGCAAGAAGCAATAGAGCCTGGCAATGATAAATCATCAGTTTGAAAGCCCTTGACCATTGCTGCGCATAGCACTGAACATAAAAAGGGATCTTCACCCAAACTTTCTGCGATCCGCCCCCAGCGAGGATCCCGCGCAATATCAATCATAGGTGCAAATGTCCAATTCACGCCGACTGTTGCCGATTCTTCCCCAGCTATTCTCGATCCTTTCTCAACGATATCAGGCGACCATGTTGCCGCCTGTCCTAGAGGAATTGGGAATATCGTTTTAAAACCATGAATAACATCGCGACCAATCAGCAGAGGAATACCTAAGCGAGTTTCTTCAACAGCTAAACGTTGCAATTCATTATTAGTCGCTAAATCGACTTCATTGATAACCGAGCTAACCCTGCCTTGTCTGATTGCATCTGCTAAATCGTGTGGTATATGCGCTCCGGCACTAGAAATTTGAGACAACTGTCCCAACTTCTCGTCTAGTGTCATCTTGCTTAGTAGCTGCTTAGCTTGGCTGACAATGTCAGGAGAATACAAATTGGATATATACGAATTGGATAAATGCGAATGAAACATAAACAGACTCTTTTCGAATTGGGTTTAAAAATCGTTGAAAACGCTCATTGGTCAAACGGCTGCGCCAACGGCTTACCCAAGGTTACTTAATACGAGCACCTTAAACATGAGACTAGCTTAGTCCAGCAAAACAAGACCAAGTGGACTAATGTTGAGGTAACATGACACTCCTGTTGTGGTTCTTCCCGAGAATTAGACAAATAATACGCCCCTACTTCCTTATTTGGTCCTTTTAGTGACAATCCGCTTGATAGATTCCTATTTAACGCAGCATAAGGCCAAGCTATCGCATATTATTTGTGAAAGTAGCCTAGCAACATTAGGTTAGGAAGTTGAGTTTACAATTTTTTAACATGAGCCCATTGATGAGCACAGAAGTTGCAGTAAACGGAAAAATCCCCTTCGTTCAAAAAATTATTTATGGCCTTGGCGCCCTCATCAATAACCTCTTATCCGCGGCAATTGGCGGCATGGTTATTGTCCTAAATTTAGGGCTTGGCATGAATCCAGCTTTGGTCGGCTTAGTGAGTGCACTGCCGCGCTTAACCGACGCAATTACCGATCCGTTGATGGGTTATATATCCGACCATACCAGAAGCAAATGGGGCCGTCGTCGACCGTATATTTTTTGCGGTGCAATAGCGGCAGGCATCATTTTTGCACTTTTATGGCAACTTCCTGAAGGAAAGAGTGAAGAATACTATTTTTGGTTTTTCCTTATCGGATCATTTGTTTTCTATTTGGCATACACAATGTTCGCTACTCCTTGGGTTGCCTTGGGTTATGAGCTAACACCAGATTACCATGAGCGAACCCGACTCATGGCAACGCAGAACTTTATGGGACAAATCGCCTACTTAATTGCGCCATGGTTTTTATGGTTTATGCAAAATGACCTGTTATTTGATGACATGATAGCAGGCGCTGCGTGGCTGGCTGTTATCATTGGCGCTTTCACAATATGTGTTGGCGTATTACCCGCTATCTTTTTGAAAGAACCGATTAGACATGTGCAAGCAGGGCCGATCCCAGGTGAACAATTCATTACGCCTGGTGTAAAAGGTTTTCTTAAAGGCTTCGCAACAACGATTAAATTTACGCCTTTTCTATTTTTATGTGCTGCTACCTTTTTAGTATTCAATGGTTTTATGATGGTGGCGTCATTCCAATCCTACGTCATTATCTACTATATATTTGGCGGTGATACG
>JAWUVZ010000098.1:0-21742 GCA_034112105.1 Glaciecola sp.
TCGTTTCAACGCGAGAGAATGTTTCATATCGTTCAGCAAAAGGAACTATACGGTATTGTTTATTTGCCAGAGAAAGAGCTATCCAAAGTTCACAAAGACCAAAAGGCTCGCTTAATTGTTACTGCCTTGAATGACGCAGAAATCAAGGCATTTGTTGAACGGATTAGTCCTGTAATTGATTCGAAAACAGGTACATTCAAAGTGACATTCCGCGTACCAAACGAAGATAACAAACTAATGACAGGTATGTTTACACAAGTAAGCTTAAATTATAATACGCGTGATAATGCGACATTGTTACCTAGAAAAGCGATGCTTGCTTTGGACGATACTGTTAACGTATTTGTTGTCGATGACAAAGGAATTGCTAGAAAAGTCACCATCAAAACAGGCTATCAAGAGGGCAAGTATGTTGAGGTAACTGAGGGATTGTCTGGTAACGAAACAGTTGTGGTTACCGGTCATCAAAACCTAAAAGACAACGCTCTCGTTAATATCGTTAACGGTTAATTAAGGGGATCATCGTGAACTTAATTAATGTTGCAGTAAAGCGGCCCGTTACCGTTTGGATGTTTACTTTGGCAGTATTATTGTTTGGCTTAGTGTCACTGTCTCGCTTGTCTATCAACTTGCTACCTGAATTGTCATATCCGACCTTAACTATTCGTACAGATTATATGGGTGCCGCGCCCGGTGAGGTAGAGCAACTGGTTACTAAACCTATCGAAGAAGTTGTTGGTGTGGTCAAGGGCGTTCGTAAGGTTGTGTCTGCGTCAAAGGCTGAGCAATCGGATGTCGTACTGGAGTTTGAGTGGGGCACTGAAATGGATTTAGCGAGCTTAGAAGTTCGCGAAAAGCTCGATGTTTTATTTTTACCGTTAGATGTAAAACGACCCTTGTTATTGCGTTTTAACCCGAGCCTCGACCCCGTAATGCGCTTAGGTTTAGGCGCCGTGAGTGAGAAAGTTAATAGCTCGGTTGGCATGGACATTAACGCCACTAAACGTATTCGAACTTACGCTGAAGAAGAGATAAAACGCAAGTTAGAGTCCATTGAAGGCGTTGCTTCAGTGCGCATAGGTGGCGGACTTGAAAACGAAATTCAAGTGCTTATTGATCAACAAAGAACCAGCCAACTTAACATCTCTATCAGTGACATTATCCAACGCCTCAAAGACGAAAATGTAAATGCATCAGGTGGTCGTGTTGAAGACGGTTCACAAGAATACCTCGTGCGTACTATTAATCAGTTTGAATCACTGGACGACATGCGCAACCTTTATATTGCAACCCGAGAGGGCAGATTTATAAAGTTGAATGACGTTGCCGAGGTCGTTGATGCATATAAAGAACGCGATTCAATTTCCCGTTTTAATGGCTTAGAGGGTGTTGAAATAGCGGTTTATAAAGAAGGTGATGCAAATACAGTGGATGTGGCCAATGCCGTGACTCAACGTTTAGAAAATATTCGTAGTAGTTTGCCCGAAAACTATGAGTTACAAAAAGTATATGACCAATCTGAATTCATCTCCAATGCTATTGCAGAAGTGAAATCAGCTGCCCTTGTCGGTGGTGTCTTAGCCATGTTCATTTTGTATTTCTTTCTCAAGAATGTTTGGGCTACTTTAATTATTTCGATTTCAATACCCGTTTCTATTATCGCTACCTTCAACTTGATGAATAGCTATGACATTAGTTTAAATATAATGAGTCTGGGCGGGATTGCATTGGCGATCGGGTTATTAGTTGATAACAGTATTGTGGTATTAGAAAATATAGATCGCCACAAAAAGAACCAAGTCAACGCTATGGAAGCTGCCTCAATAGGCACTTCAGAAGTGTCGATGGCTATTGTTGCGTCGACCTTAACCACAATGGCTGTGTTCTTTCCTCTGGTTTTTGTTGAAGGTATTGCAGGGCAATTATTCAGTGACCAAGCGTTAACTGTTACTTTTGCTTTATTAGTTTCCCTCGTTGTTGCTCTCACTCTTATTCCTATGTTGGCAGCGCGCGATAGATCTCATGTTAGTGTTACCACACAAAGTACCGAACTTGATTTAGGACCGCGTTTTAAAACCGACAAACCAACGGGCAAAATCAAACGCTTTTTCTGGTACGTAGGGATTCCGTTGCGCTGGTTATTTAAAGTCATTTTCTACTTTATTCCTGCTGCTATTGTTGGGTTTACAGTGTCTTTGTTTAGAATTCTTAGCGTAGTATTAGGTGGATTATTTAAACCGGCGCTTTGGGTATTTGATAAAATATATGATGGATTGTCTGCTACTTATTTCAAATTGTTAGATTGGGCGATGCAGGCCAGACTCCTAGTTTTTGGTGTGATTATTTCAGTTTCGTTATTGTCAGTATTGCTTATACCGAGGCTTGGTATCGAACTAATACCACCCATGTCGCAAGGCGAGTTCGATGTTGAAATCACCCTAACTACCGGTTCAAGACTCGAAAATACTGACGAACTACTTTCCCAATTAGCTACTTTTACACAGCAACAAGAAGGTGTTGAACGAACCTATTCATTGGCTGGTACGGGCAGTTTAATGAATGCCTCACCGGCACAAGGTGGCGATCATTGGGGTAAACTCAACGTGGTAATGGAAGATGTTGCAACTGTTGAGCAAGAGCAAGAAGTCATTGAAGCTATGCGCGCTTATCTACGAAATAAGGCGGGAATACAAAGTAAATTTGGCGCACCAGAATTATTCAGTTTTTCAACACCGCTGGAAATTGAGATCATTGGATATGATTTGGTTAATTTAAAAAGATACGGTGATGTGCTGGCAGATGAGCTTGCAAAAAATAATCGTTTTGCTGATATTAAAAGCTCTTTGCAAAGCGGCAACCCTGAATTGAAAATTAATTTTGACCACTCAAAATTAGCTCAATTAGGTTTGAGCGCGCCCACTGTCTCTAAGCTGATCGCCACTAAAATAGGTGGGGAAATTGCGAGCAAATTCAGTATTGATGAAAGAAAAGTCGATATATTGGTGCGTAATCAAGAGCAGCAGCGAGATTCAGTCGCCGATATTGGGAGAATCATTATTAATCCTGGAGTCTCGCCATCTGTTCCATTGTCGGCTGTGGCTGATATTGAAATGTCAGTAGGCCCAAGTGAAATTAGCCGTGTCGGTCAACAACGTGTTGTGTTGGTTTCAGCTAACTTAGCTTATGGTGATCTTGGTGCGGCCGCAAATGATGCACAACAAGCGATCGATAATATACAATTGCCTATCAGTCTGCAAGCTAGGGTAGCTGGGCAAAGCGAGGAAATGAAGGCCAGTTTTGAGTCTCTCTATCTTGCTCTGGCGTTGGCAGTATTCATGGTGTATATCGTGATGGCTTCACAATTTGAATCCTTCTTACACCCGTTCCTTATTTTGTTTACTGTGCCGATGGCTTGTGCAGGCTCAATTTATGGCTTAGTGCTAACCAGCACAAATGTAAGTGTCGTGGTTTTTATTGGCTTAATTATGCTGGCAGGTATTGTCGTTAATAATGCGATTGTGTTGATTGACCGGATTAACCAGCTGCGCCAAAGTGGTGTTGAAAAGGGGATAGCGATAATAGAGGCAGCACAAAGTCGATTACGCCCAATTTTGATGACAACGATAACAACAGTGTTAGGCTTGTTACCAATGGCAATAGGTTTGGGTGAAGGCTCTGAAATTCGCACACCTATGGCAATTACCGTTATCTTTGGCTTGTTATTCGCATCGTTGCTAACCCTTTTCCTTATTCCTGTGTTGTACAGTTTGTTCGATCGCAAACAATTTAAGTCTGTTCCTAATTCAGTTCAGGATTCTACTGCACCTAAAGTAAGTACAGCAGAGGAGCCAAGCCATGGATAAGTTCTCACATGCAGGTGCATTGCTTGCTTCATTCGCTATACGGCGTCCGGTTACCATCACAATGTTGTTTTTTTCGTTACTTGTTATGGGACTCGGGGCGAGTCGTTATTTGCCGTTAGAAAAGTTTCCTGGTATCGACTTCCCAGAACTATTTATTCAAGTACCGTATCAAGATGCAACACCAGCTGAAATTGAAAAAATGATCACGCGTCCGGTTGAAGAGGCGTTAGCGACTATGTCGGGTATTAAACGACTGCGGTCGGTTTCGAACGAAAACAGTGCTGAAATTAATATTCGTTTTGACTGGGACGCAAATATAAAAGCTAAAAGTATAGAAGCTCGCGAAAAAATTGATGCTATACGTCATCTACTGCCGAGTGATGTTGAGCGTGTCATGGTATATAAATTCAATTTGTCTGACATGCCTGTGTTTCAATTGCGCTTATCTAGTGATCGCGATATTTCAAATTCCTTTGATTTGTTAGAGCGTAATTTGAAAATGCCGATTGAACGCATTAAAGGCGTTTCAAGAGTGGAATTATATGGCGTACAAAAAAAGCAGATTTCAATTCGTCTTGACCCAGATCGCGTCGCTGCATTGCATGTTGATGTCGACGCATTAACGACAACCTTGCGCGAAGCTAACTTTTCTATGACAGCGGGGCAATTTTTTGACCTCGACCAAAAAATTACCGTTAATCCGACGGGTGAATATAAGAGCAAAGAAGAAATTGCAGACCTAATGGTTATGCGCAATGTTCGACTCAGTGACATTGCACAAGTGATATATGAAACACCAAAGGCGATGGAAGGTAGGCACTTAGATAAGACCCATGCAATCGGTTTGAATATCTTCAGAGAGTCGGGCGCAAACCTAGTTGAAGTGTCAGATGCTGTCATGGCAGAAATTGAAAATGCAAAAAACAGCAGTGCATTTAACGGCATTAATGTTTTTATTATGCAAGATGAAGCAACTAGTGTTACTCAATCGCTGCAAGACCTAATAAATTCAGGCTTACTTGGCGGGTTTTTATCAATCATTGTGTTGTATTTATTTTTACGTAATTTGGCAACGACGCTGGTAGTTGTGTTATCTGTCCCCTTCGCTATTTGTATCACACTCGCCTGTATGTATTTTATGGGTTACACGCTAAATATTTTATCTCTTATGGGCTTAATGCTGGCAGTAGGCATGTTGGTAGATAATGCGGTGGTAGTGACGGAGAGTATTTTTCAAGAACGCGAAAAGTCGAGCGACATAATAGAAGCAACTAAAAAAGGTGTTTCGTTAGTTAGCCTAGCGATTATTGCTGGCACGGCTACCACAGTGATTGTGTTTTTGCCGAACATCGTTGGGGTAAAAGCAGAGATAACTGTATTTTTAGAGCATGTTGCTGTTTCAATTTGTATATCGTTAGTAGCATCGCTGCTGATTGCTCAAACCCTCATTCCGTTGCTCACAACAAAACTTAAAATTAAGCCGAAATCGGCGCAACAAAAGCCGTCTAAATTAAAAGCAATATATGAATATGTCTTAAGATGGACACTTGCGCACCAAAAAGCGACAGGAGTCATTGCGATTGCAATATTACTAAGTACTAGTATCCCAATGACATTGTTGAAAAGTGATGATGACAGCAACAATAACCAAGATCGTATTTGGCTGAACTATGATATCCAAGGGAATTACAGTTTAGGGGAAGTAGAGAAGTCAGTTGCCAAAATGGAGGACTATTTGTATGCGAACAAAGGGAAATTCCATATCAAGCAAGTTTATAGCTACTACACTGCCGGTTTTGCTGTGTCGGGAATTACTTTAGAAGATGACATACCCGTAAAAGTAACAGACATAAAAAATGATATTAAAGAGACAATGCCCTTATTTGCTAGAGCTAAACCTTCGTTTCAGTGGGATGAAGGGTCAGGTGGAGGGGTGCGACTTACCCTATTTGGTCAGAGCTCTGAAAATCTGTTGGAATTAGCCAATCAAATCGTACCGGTATTAAATAGTGTCGAAGGCCTAACTGATGTAAAAACCGATGTGGACGGTCAAGATTTTGAGCTGCAACTGACTGTAGATAGAGAAAAAGCCTTTCGTTTTGGTTTAAGCTCAACGGATGTGGCGACAATTGTGAGTACGGCATTACGCGGCTCAAATTTGCGCACATTCAGAGGTGAGACAGACGGAGAGGTTAGTATTCGATTGATGTACGATGAGTCGCTGCAAACTTCGGTCGAAAAGCTACGTAATCTGACTATTTTTCGAGATGAGAATCAAAACGTGACTTTGGATATGGTGGCAAGCATGAAAGTCGAGCCACGATTATCGCAAATACAACGCAGTTCTCGCCAAACGTCACTGAGTATTGGTGGTAACTTGGAGTCTGACATCACGGTAGACGAAGCTCGCGAGCGGATTGAGTTAATTATGCAGAACATTGAATTGCCTGCTGGATATTCGTGGTCTTTAGAGGGAAGTTTTCAGCGCCAAGATGAAGACGAATCGATAATGCTAACTAATATGGTACTAGCTATTATCATGATATATATCGTGATGGCTGCTTTGTTCGAGTCATTGTTGTTGCCAACAGCAGTTCTTACCTCGCTTATTTTTTCATTTACCGGTGTTTTCTGGGCATTCTTTATAACAGGTAATGCGATGACAGTGATGGGAATGATAGGCATGTTGATCTTAATGGGTATCGTGGTAAACAACGGCATTGTGCTAGTCGACCGAATAAATCATCTCGCTAACACCGGCATGAGTGTGCCCGATGCAATAATTGATGGGTGCTTAACTCGTGTTAGACCTATTTTAATGACAGTGCTAACCACTGTGTTAGGGCTGCTACCGCTAGCCCTCGGTGATGTTAATATTGGTGGCGATGGACCCCCTTATGCGCCTATGGCGATAGCGATTATTGGTGGTTTGTTATTCAGTACTATCACCAGTTTATTCCTTGTGCCTTTAGCATATTTGCTGCTGCTGAAATTACGTCGAGCGACCGTGGAAATGATCAGTGAGAGTAAGATGATGGTGTCTAAACTAATTAAAGCAGCGTGATGGAACATTCACGCTTGAGAAAACTATATTACTTGGGCTTCAACATGGGTAATATTTTTAGCGTATTATATTCTCAAATAAAGGAATGCAGAATTGATTTTAGATAATGGTCTACAAGCATCATAAAATCAGATAACATATTTCGCAGATAACATAAATGCCTCTTTTTAAAGTGAACCAAAATTTGAATGTAGCTACGTTACTCAAGCCAATCAACAGCTTCCTAAAGTGTGAAACTCCACAAGCTTGGGTTGACGAGGCGATAAAGCCCCAAAATTTGTCAGTTGTGCTGCTCGATCATCTAATTTGTGAATTAAAGGCAGCGCAAAGTGCTATGTTTTTAATACGCCGATATGCGGTAGATAAAGAAAGCAGCCAAGCCTTGTTACAGTGGTTAAAGCCATATGAGGATTTCACTTATCGAATGCAGGGCGATTGGCGCGTTTTAGCAAAGCACAACAAGCTAACTAAGTCGATGATGCCAGCACAAAACTCTGCATATGGGCAGGGTCTGATCGATAAAATGGTGTTGTTGATAAAGGAAGAACTTCATCACTTTTATCAAGTGTTAGAGATGATGGAACATTATCAAGTTACTTATGAAAATATCTCTTCAAGTCGTTATGCTAAAGGTCTGTTGCGGCATGTGAAGACCCACGAACCTGATGCTCTTATTGATAAACTAATTTGTGGCGCCTTTATTGAAGCTCGCTCATGCGAACGTTTCGCAAAGTTAGCTCCGCATGTTGATGCCAAATTAGGCGACTTTTATATGTCGTTGCTGCGCTCAGAAGCGAGGCATTTTGAAGATTATCTCGAATTGGCCGAATCAATAGCAGGTAAAGATATTTCAGAGCGTGTGGCTATTTTTGCTGAGGTTGAAGCCGATCTTATACAATCACCTGATAGTGGTGAGTTTCGTTTCCATAGTGGTGTGGCGGATAAGTCGCAGTGCCTGGTAAACAGGGCTTCGTCAGACAAAAAACAATGCGCCTAAAAGAACGACGCGACCGGCTAATTCAACCACAACAGATAATTAAACATAAATTACCACGAATAATTAGAAACCCCGACTTTCCAAAGACAAATGTTGCTTATCAGCAATAAGGATACTGCCTTGATCATACCAATCACCCAATACAATGCGTTTCATCAGTCTGTTATCAAGCGTAAATGTATGGACCTTTGGGCGGTGAGTATGTCCATGTATTAGCAAATCAGCGCCATGACGCCGCATTGCTAACTCAACTTCACTTTGCGTAACGTCCATAATCTCAGCGGTAAGTTGCTTTTGATTATTTTTGCTTATTTGACGTCCGTTATTAGCAATTTTCTGGCGCGTTTTTAAAGGGAGTAAAAGCATCAGTCGAGGCCACCACCAACTGCGAGATTTTTTACGGAATTTTTGATACTCAATATCGCGAGTACAAAGCTCGTCGCCATGCATCAGCAATGCTTTGCGGCCATACAAATCGATGACATACTGCTCAGGGAGAATTTTCATTCCAGCTCTTGCGGCAAAAGATTGACGAATGGCAAAGTCTCTATTGCCATGAATAAAGTAGATTGGCACTGTTAAACTTAATGTTTTCAATGCTCTTGCAATACTTTCAGAGAAGCGATTTATATCGTCGTCACCTACCCATACCTCAAACAAATCGCCTAAAATATATAGTGCATCAGCATTGAGTGCTTCAGTTTGTAAAAAACGAAATAGGCAGTCGCTAATATCCTTCCGATCTGCGCTTAAATGCAAATCGGAGATAAGGTAGGTGACAGACATATTGTTATAAACCTAAGAATTTAGGTTTATATTATTCAATAATTTCAGCTGATAATAGCACTACATCTTCAAGTGGTACGTCTTGATGCATACCCATGTTACCCGTAGTTACACCTTTGATTTGTTCAACAACGTCCATACCTTCAACAACTTCGGCAAATACACAGTAACCATAGCCTTGTGAATTTGCTGCCGTAAAGTCTAAAAAGTTATTATCTTTTACATTAATGAAAAACTGAGCTGTTGCTGAATGTGGGTCATTAGTACGAGCCATTGCAAGGGTACCTACTTTGTTACTTTTACCATTGTCCGCTTCGTTTTCAATAGGGTCTTTTGGTGTTTTCTGTTCAAGACCAGGTTCAAAACCGCCACCTTGCACCATAAAGTTACTGATCACACGATGAAACACGGTTCCATTGTAAAAACCGTCTTCAACATAGCTTAAAAAGTTTGCGACTGTTTTTGGGGCTGCGTCCGCAAACATAGCTAACTTGATGTCGCCGTGATTTGTTTTTAAAATTACCATTGTATTGTCCTATAAATAATTAATGTTTTGCTCTGTTTTTCGCTTTGCAAAAATAGAAGCCCAAACAGTACGCCTAAGTGGCGTAATGGTAGCGTAAAATACCTGTAAGACCAATGAGATGATGATGTTTTTACTGCATTATACATAAAAGCGGTTCACATTTATGGTGTCGATGCTAGAATTCGTCCGATTTCAACGTTGTTACGCAGAAAAGCTAATTAACAGAACCATGAGGTAAGCACAAAACATGTTACAGATTTACAACACTTTAACGCGCAAAAAAGAGCCATTTACTCCAATAGTTGAGAATAAGGTCGGCTTATATGTGTGCGGAATTACCGTGTATGATCTCTGTCATATGGGCCATGCTCGAACTTATCTGAGCTTTGATATTATGGTCCGATACCTTCGTCACGCGGGGTACGATGTTAATTATGTCCGCAACATTACTGATGTTGATGACAAAATCATTCAACGTGCAATTGCTAACAACGAAACGCCTGACCAATTAACAGCACGCACTATCGGGATGATGCACGAAGACTTTGCATCAATAAACTTATTGGAGCCTGATATCGAACCACGTGTTACTGAACATATGGACGAAATAGTGGAGGTCATTCAACGTTTAGTCGATAAAAAATATGCTTATCAATCACCATCTGGTGACGTGTTGTTTGATGTTAGCTCATATGAGCAATATGGTCACTTAAGCAAGCAAGACTTGTCACAGCTAAACGTTGGTGCTCGAGTTCAGACTACCAGCGATAAAGATGATCCACTAGATTTTGTGTTATGGAAGTCAGCGAAACCAGATGAGCCTAGTTGGGTATCACCTTGGGGGGATGGTCGTCCGGGTTGGCATATTGAATGTTCTGCAATGAACCATAAACACTTAGGTGAGCATTTTGATATCCACGGAGGGGGCTCAGATTTGATGTTTCCACATCATGAGAACGAAATTGCGCAGTCATGTTGTGCATTTGATACACCCTATGTAAATACCTGGATGCATGCTGGAATGGTGCAGGTTGATGATGTTAAAATGTCCAAATCATTGGGGAACTTCTTCACGTTACGCGATGTGTTAAAAGTACATGATCCTGAAACCTTAAGGTTTTTCTTAATGTCTGCTCATTATCGCAGTCAATTAAGCTATTCACAGGACAGTATTTCACAAGCAAAAGCGGGACTAGAGAGGTTATATACGTCATTGCGCGAGACAACTCCAAATATGGACGTAGAATTGTCGAAAGGAGGGTATTTAGCTCGATTTGAAACCGCAATGAACGATGACTTTAATATGCCTATTGCATTTTCTGTCCTGTTTGATGTGGCCAAAGACTTAAATAAAGCCATTGACCCTGATGAGGCTAATGACCTTTCGGGTATTCTAAAAAAGCTAGGTGCTATTTTAGGCATTTTACAAATGGATCCATCTAACTATTTGCAAGGAAATGTATCTGGTAAAGACCACGCTAGTGACGCTTTTGCTACTAAAGTTGAGGCGTTAATAGAGCAACGAAATACAGCCCGCGCAAATAAAGACTGGCCTTCAGCGGATGCTGCTCGCGATGGTTTAAATGAAATGGGAGTCGTTCTTGAGGATAACACTTCCGGAACCATTTGGAGGAAGGCGTAAGGTTATAAAAAAGAGCGTATTTTGACTAATACGCTCTTTTAAATAATCGGCTCTTTTACTCGCCGTGGGACAGAATCAAGTTATTGCCAATTCTAGTTGTACCTATTCTCAAGTTCTTAGCTTTAAACTAGGTACGAGTCACATCAACGTATAATTTCAACTTTTGACCAGGTTGCAAGTAGCGTTTTCCATTCAAACTATTCCACTTCGTAATATCACTGATTTTGACGTTGAACTTATCTGCTATTCGAGACAATGAATCACCATTGCGCACCGTGTAAGTTAGTGTTCGCATAATACTATTGTCAGTTTGCTGTTCAGACACCCGATTAACCCAAACGACTAATTCTTTGCCCGGCTTCAGTGGATCGCGTGGCGCCATGCCGTTCCATTTTGCTAAATCTCGTATCGAGACTTTATAAGATCGTGATAGGTCCCAAAAAGTGTCTCCACTCTCAATTTTATGGGTTAGCTGATATGCCCCTTTCTTTTCGGCTTGCGTGCGGGCGAGTCGCTGATTGGCGGAAAGCGAATATTCCTCCATGCTCTTTAAAGCAATCGGCACCAACAAAAAATCATTAGCATATATCACGTTGTTTTTCATGCCATTAATGTTCTGAATGACATCAATAGTTGTATTATATTTGTTGGCTATTAAGCCCAAACTTTCTCCCGATTTTACTTTATGACGAACCCAATTTAACCTGTCCTCTTTATCTGTTTGAGCCAATGCTGAGATAAATCCATCTACAAGGCGACGAGGCACAACGAGTCTATGTGGACCATCAGGGTCGGTTGCCCAACGATTATAGCCCGGGTTTAACGCATGCAGCTCTTTGGTGGTTAGTCCCGCTTTTTTAGCCGCCACGGCTAAATCTATTTGTGAGCCGACATCAACAATGTCAATAACCGGTTGATTACTAATAGCTGGCCATGCAAATGCATAAGACTCTTTATTTGCTAATATGTCGGCGAGCGCTAACAATTTTGGTACATATGCACGCGTTTCTCTAGGCAAGTCTAAAGACCAAAAGTCGGTTGGTTTACCCTGACGTTTATTCTTTCGAATAGAGCGCATAACACGTCCTTCACCACTATTATATGCAGCGAGAGCATGTAGCCAATCGCCGTCAAACATCTCATGCAAGCGTCGAAGGTACTTTATAGCGCCTGCGGTCGATGCTATAACATCACGACGGCCGTCATACCACCATGTTTGTTTCATACCAAAACTTTTACCCGTGCCTGGAATGAACTGCCACATGCCGGCTGCTCGACCATGCGAATAGGCGAATGGGTCAAATGCGCTTTCTACGATCGGGAGTAGCGCCAGCTCAGTAGGCATTCCTGCTTTTTCTAATTCTTCAACAATATAGTATAAGAAGGGTTCAGCGCGTTTTGAAACTCGTTTCATATAAGAAGGATGGCGCAAGTACCAATTTTTTTGATTCGTTACCCGTGTCCTATCAGGGATCGCAAAGGTAAAGCCTTTTCTAACACGGTCCCAACTGTCAGTAATTTGTATCGGTGTGGGCACCGTTTCCTGATTTAGGTTTAGCTCAATGGGTTCAGCTGGGTGAATAACATTTAAAACTCCCTCATTGGGTGCTTCACACAGCTCTTGACCAAGCTCATTAGAAACGACGCAAGCAAGTTCATCATGTTCTGGCGTTATGACTTCAGCAATCTGTTGTTGGGTTGCATTTTGCTCTGTTAAAACACAGCCACTCACTACGAGCGACAGTAAAAAAGCTGTAATATATTTCATTTATTCCCAATTCTTTAGTTGCCCACTACATTATTTTCTAATGTTTTTTTATTATGTTGGTTAAGCATCGGTGTGCTTATATTTGAGGCGGTTTCATCTTTTGCGACCTTCAAGTATAGCAAAATTGGCCTTTAATTAAAAATCGTCCTTGTAGCTTCTTAATGCTGCGAAAATCTCGACTTCAGAATCTGCCGATAAGTTCATGATATTTTGAATATTTTGTTTTATTTTTTTATTGGCGCAGCGAAAAAATGGGTTTATTTTTTTTTGTTCAGCAATGCTACTAGGTAGAGTGATTTGGTTACTTTCTCGCCGTGTATTAGCCCAATTTTGATAATCTTGTAACACCGTGTTTTCAGGGTCTACGTGCGCTGCGAAAGCGAGATTTGCCAGGGTATATTCATGCGTACAATACACTCTGGTTTGTTCTGGCAGATGCGCTAGCTTTTGCAATGAGTGATAAAATACCTCGGGTGTTCCTTCAAACATACGTCCGCAGCCAGCTGAAAACAGAGTGTCACCGCAGAACACCAGTTCGTTGTTGTAAAACACAATGTGATCCATGGTGTGCCCGGGGGTTTCTAATACGTTAAGGTCGAGTTTAGGGGTGGATAGAGAAAGGCTTTCGCCCTCAGATAAACGCACATCAATACCTTCAATTTCGGGATTATTTGGTCCATAAACTGTAATGTCAGGATAGGCGTTTTTCAGGTCTTTAATACCGCCGGTATGATCGTGATGATGGTGGGTTATCAGGATAGCCGCAAGGGTTAACTGTTTCTCATTAAGCGTTTTGATTACAGGGTTCGCATCACCAGGGTCAACAACTATCGCATGTTTGGTGTCATGTACACACCAGATATAATTATCAGAAAAGGCCGGAATGGCAAAAATATTATGCATACAAATTCATTTTCCAGTTATCGTTAGAGGCTGCTGTCTAGTGCGATCAGCAACTGTTGTTAGCAATACGTTGCTGTATCTCACAATTTAATCTTATTACGCTTGCATATCGGTGCTCGTTCACTATAACCTTGGTTACTCCTATTTTGCTATATTTAAGGGAAGTAAATCTTTCGTGATGCGTTCAGCGCTAAGTGACACAAAGCCTCCATATCCAGATACGTGGAGGGCTCTAAGCCAAGGCGAACAAATTCGAGTTGAGCTCGAAAATGCTTGTGCGCCAATCGTTGAGCGGATATTTGGTTATCATTTTGTAAGATTGGGTAGTTTAAGTAGTGATATCAATATTCCAAACTGCCCAATAAAGCACGTCGTAAATATAACTGACGTGGATCATGAAAAAGCCAATGTGCGCGGGATTTCTAGAGAGCTACCATTGCAACAAAACTCAGTTGACGCTTTCTTATTGGCTGCAGAACTAGACTTTGCACAAGACCCACACCAAATATTACGCGAAGTTAATCGCGCAATTACGGCTAATGGTCAGTTGATTATCGCTGGGTTTAACCCGTATAGTTTAGCTGGAGTGCTAAAGTATTTGCCGATAAACAGAGAGAACATGCTTCATCAAGGCCGATTTTTTACCAGCGCACGGATCAAAGATTGGTTGCAGCTGCTAGGTTTTGAAATCGTAGAACAAGAGAATGTGATGTATTCATCATTGTTTGCTAATAAAAGATTCTTACCTGGGTCAAAGTTGCAACTCTTTTGTAAACGATACTTGCCTGCGTTTTCGTCTATGTATATTCTAGTTGCAAGAAAGCGAGAAATACCGCTATCTACAATTAAGCCTAAATGGCAGGTCAAAAAGCCGCGGTTTTCAGCGGCTAGCGCAAGAGTTGGACATTCACAGGCGGCAGTCTCTAAAAAAGTTATGTAACTGAACGCATCAAAGTAACTCATTGTTAATTCATATTGCGAATACCATTGTTGGAAATCGTACCTTATTACCCAACATGGACCATTTTTTTCGCATGAAGTTACCCACGAACGTCACTAGATTGGAAAACGCCCAACAACTGCTCAAAAATGTATTTGGATTTGATCAATTTCGCTCAACTCAGCAAGACATTATTGAGAGTGTGCTTGAACAATGCAATACCTTAGCAATTATGCCTACAGGCGGAGGTAAGTCATTATGCTACCAAATTCCGGCGATGGTATTTGATGGGCTGACCATTGTTATTTCACCTTTAATTTCATTAATGCAAGACCAAGTTAGGCAATTGGTCGAACTCGATATTTCTGCTGTGGTGTTAAATAGTTCGTTAAGTTCACATGAATATCAACATAATCTAGAAGGGCTCCAAAATGGCCAATTTAAACTTCTATTTTTGGCGCCCGAAACCGCCCTTCAACCCAGTATTCTTGACCTATTGCAAAGTATCAATGTACCTTGTATTGCTATTGATGAAGCGCATTGTATTTCGGAATGGGGGCATGAGTTTCGACCTGAATATCGTCAATTAGGTCGCCTTGTGTCATGTTTCCCAGATGCTGTGACAATTGCTCTCACTGCAACAGCAACACCAAGGGTTCGAGAAGATATAAAACGCCAGCTTAATATTACTGAGCAGAGTGAGTTTATTGCGAGTTTTGACCGTCCAAATCTATATCTTGAAGTTGCACCCAAAGAATCGGCGTATGAACAAACAAAGGATTTTATAGAGAAACATGCAAAGCAATCAGGGATTGTTTATTGCCAGTCACGCTCTAGTGTCGATGAACTGACGGCGAAGCTTAAACAAGATGGGTATTCAGTACTGCCTTACCACGCTGGTTTAAACAACCAAAAACGTGCAGCTAATCAGGAAAAATTTGTGCGCGATGATGTAGATATCATTGTGGCGACGATTGCTTTCGGTATGGGCATTAATAAACCGGATGTACGCTATGTTGTGCACTATGATTTACCCAAAAATATTGAAAGCTATTACCAACAAATCGGTCGTGCGGGTCGTGACGGACAAGATGCTGATTGCCTATTGCTATTTGGTTACGGCGATACCGGTAAAATTAGATTTTTTATCGACCAAATGAATAACGAACATGAAAAGCGACTTGCGACCATGCACCTGAACCAGATGCTCGCTCTAGCCGAAACGGAAGATTGCCGACGCGTTCCCTTACTCCAGTATTTTGGCGAGCCTGAGGTCAGCGAAACATGCGTGAAGTGCGACAACTGTTTAACTGATGATAAACAAAAATCTGATCTGACTGTACCAGCACAAAAATTTCTGTCCTGTGTGCATAGAACTGGTCAGCGTTTCGGTGCTGGCCACATCATTGATGTGCTGCGCGGGTCAAACGCAGAAAAAGTACTACAAAACCAACATAATCTATTATCAACCTACGATATTGGTAACGAATTGAATAAAAAGCAGTGGATGACATTATCGCGACAACTCATTCAAAAAAAGTTACTCCAACAAGAAGACCAGTTTGGCGGCTTAAAATTGACTGAATTAGCGGCTGATGTGCTAAAAGGCAAAGTGCCTTTTTATGCTATGTTGCAGCAAGAAACGCAAGAAAAACGTCAGACGTCATTAAAGTCAGATGTTATTGGAAACACGAAGTTAGTCACATTACTTAAAACTGAACGCAAAAAGAGTGCAGATTTGGCTAATGTTCCTCCCTATGCTGTTTTTTCCGACCGAAGCCTACAAGAAATGGCCTACTATCTGCCCCATACTGAATCCAGTATGTTAAAAATTCACGGTGTAGGCAGCGCAAAGTTGCTTAAGTATGCAGACTTGTTTTTATCAATCATTGTCGATTTTTGTGTTCAGCATGAGTTGCAAGAAATTTCTAATATGCAAAATGCGAGTGCACAGGTGAAAAAAGAAATGCCAAAATCGACAAGTGTCAGCAGCAAAACGAAGGAGGTCGTAGAGCAGTTTGAAAATGGCAAATCAGTTGCAGACCTGTCGCGTCAGCTAAAGGTAAAAGACAATACTATTTATAACCATTTATACAAGTATGCCCAACTAGGCAATAAATTAACTAAGCCTGAACGCCTTATAGACGAAGCTCGGTTAACTGCAGAGCAAGTTCAAGACGGAATTGTCGCATTCGAAGCGCATGGCAGTGAACGCTTGAAGCCGGTTTATGAGGCTTTAGGTGAAGCCATTAAATATGAGCAACTACATCTGCTTCGAGCTTTTTACCTGCATTGAGAAGTGAAGATAGGCTAGCATGAGTCATAATTGCAGTTGTACAAGTTAATTAATGTTAGAAAGTGGATGTTACAGTTTGAAACTAGACATTAAAGTTTGAAACTCACACTAACATTATGAAACTGACATTCCCCTAAATCTGTAGACATTTTTTACTGTAAAGCAGTCGGTTGGCTGCGATAGCTTGAATACTCCTTGATTGCTTTGGAAACATTTAAACAGACGCCTGAAGGGCAATTGCGACCGTATGCCGTTCAAAATTGTACGGGAACAATGTGCCACTTGCATTCATACACCAAAACCTCCTAATCTTCTCAGGGACTGAGAAAGCGTCATTCATTGCCTGAACATTCTGAGCATAGCCTTGAAATTTCCCTAACAGGAAGAAGCGTCTCGCCATCTTGTCTATTTTGTTTAGTTCTCGCTTGCTCGGTTAGTCTATGATTTGAACAACGATCTTTGTTATTTATCTAATATCGCCGAGAAAACCCCGTGATCAAAGCAAAGCGATGTCGCGGGCTAATTCACTAGTGCGCTGATACATGGCTATCTCCTACCTTACAAGGTAGTATAGCTTGCATGGTCTAACTAATAAGCGGTACTTAGCCACTTAGGCTAAGAGTACAAGGAAAGTAATATGACGAATCAATGTGATGAACAAACTTTAAATCATACTCTAGGAATATGTATAGCTGTTGGTTCCGGAATCGGTTCAGCCTTAGGTGTAACTTTTGGTGTTATTTTTGACGTTTTGAGTTTTAGTTTAGGCGTGGGCATCGCTATTGGAACTGGTTTAGGTGTTGCGATTGGCTCAATGTTACAAGCTAAAAAAACAGCTTTGATGCAAGGTATACCCAATAAAGCAATAAAGTAGGAAAATTTAAAGTTGGCTGCTTTCACTGCGTTCGACATTTTATCCTACTACAAATGTCCTTTTACTGAGGTGTTATATGGTCAACAGAAGTCCGCTATTATCTCGTCTTGAAGGAGACACATGAAATGAATCGTGTTATCAATGTAAAGCTCAATATCGCTTGCTGGATATTTGTGGTTATGGCTTTCTTACTGGCTGTGCAAGGAGTCATTGATGGGCTTCCTATGCACGGATTTGACCAGAGCTGGCCAGATCATGCCCGATTTCATATAACATGGGCAACTGTCAGCAAAGTAGGCTTTTGCATCACAGTTGGAATGATTGCTCTTATTCCCTTTCGAAAAGCGGAAAGATGGAGCTGGTGGGCTTTATTGGTTTTTACAGTGTTTGGCAACATATCACTTCTACCAGCTGCAATTTGGCAGGGAAGTGGTCCAAGAGCGGGATTTGAAATACCAATTTTAATTGGTTTAATCGCACTGTTGGCAGGGTTAGTACTTAGTTTTCGTGTTGGTTTCCCAAGTAGGGAGGACACATAAGTTTATCAACGAACGCCACTTCGTGGCTTCGCCACAGGGTGCCCATTATACAGCCTCGTTAATGTCCGCTATAGAGCATAGTTCTATCAGCAACTGAATATCCTCAATCACGGCTGATCGCTCGGAGCTGTCCCTTTAATCGATTTTGAAGACAGGCAGGTAATGCGCTTTGGAGTCTTTAACAAGCACTATAATGGTTTTTCAAAAATAGCATTGAAGTAAGAGCAATCGCTGTTTAAGTCTTCTCTGAGTTTTTAAATTTGTTGATATACTAATAGCAATAGATCCGACAGAGAATGCATACTGTATGTATAATATACAGTGTCAGTATTGTCATATACTGAATTGCCTATTAAGTATTGAGCCAAACATTAAATTGATTTATTTATTTTAGATTTACCATAAATAGGGGAATTATATCACCTCAAGTCTTCCTGATAAAAAGTCGAGCGCCCTAGATGTTCAGGCATTTATTGGCAAGGTCAAAAACACCTCGTTGACCACTAGTGTAGACAAAGGCAGATTAATATTTGCGATGGATGCCACAGCAAGCCGTGAGCGCTGCTGGGATATGGCTAGTCAAAAACATGCGGCAATGTTTGCCGAAGCAGATAAGGTCAGTGCACTTAGCGTGCAGCTTTGCTATTACCGAGGGATGGGAGAGTTTACAGCGCTTACTTGGACAAGTGGCGCGGAGGAAATCAAGCAAGCATTACTTTCTGTAAGATGTTTAGCCGGACAAACCCAGATTGCTAAAGTACTAGCACATGCATTGCATGAGACTCGCACAAGCAAAGTTAACGCACTGGTATTTGTCGGTGATTGTGTCGAAGAAAACTCGGATTCACTTGAAGCCTTAGCAGGCCAGCTGGGAATACTCAATCTTCCTTTATTTGTTTTTCAGGAGGGGAAAGATCCAAAGGTTGGAAGTATCTTTTCAACGCTAGCTAAATTGAGTGGTGGTGCGCATTGCCAGTTTGATCAAGGCAGTGCAAAAGAGTTAGGTCAGCTATTAGCCGCGGTTGCGGTTTATGCATCGGGCGGTAAAGCTGCTTTGGAAAGTAATTTATTGAGCAGGGATGCGAGCGTGCGCCGGTTATTGCAGCAGCTAAAATAATCATGATTAGATAGACGTCAATAATCCAACTGTTCCCACGGAAATAATAATACCGTAAAGTAGAGAATGATTGGCTTTGTGGCTTAATTGATACCTCAAATAAGTGAAAACACTATGATAGTATTTGTCGCTTTAATAGCGATTTTCATCGTCATCTATATCACAGCGGGATATATTCGAACCCTAAAACGGGAACAAATAAAGAAAGTGGGTGCGAAAGTGGGTGTGCTCACGCTAATCACAACGTTGGTCTTGCTAACGGTAACTGGAAAGCTCTATATTTTGGCGGCACTGGGAACAGGTTTAGTTGTATTTGCGAAGCGATTGTTTCCATTTCTACGTTACTTTCCGCTCTTTAAAGGACTTTACCAGAAGGCTAAAGCTAAAAAGAGCTCGGGTTCTTCAAGGCATTCTACCGTTGAAACCAGCTTACTCAAAATGACCCTCGATCATGAAAGTGGTAAATTAGATGGTGAATTACTGGACACTGTTAGCAAGGGTAAATATTTGTCTGAATTTGATCTGCCAGAATTAATCTCCCTTTATATCCTAGCTGATAAGCAATATCCTGATTCAATTGAGGTTTTGGCTGCCTATCTTGATCGTAAGTATGGGACTGACTGGCGAGAAACTGCTAACGCAGGAAATGATTCTCAAGAAAGTGCGCAAAACTCTGGCGCAAGCGATAGTCGTGAAATGTCGATAGTTGAAGCTTATGCAGTACTCGGGCTTGCTCATAACGCAACGGAGGAAGAAGTTATTGCTGCTCACCGCAAGCTAATGCTAAAGCTCCATCCAGATAGAGGAGGCAGCAATTATCTGGCGGCAAAAATAACCCAGGCGACGGCTTTACTAGTGAGCACCGACGCCAAGTAAGCCCGGCTGCTCGTATTTTACATTCCTACTGTTTATTCCTTATTTGGACGCGGTGCGTCAGTAAGCAAATGTCACTAAACCAATAATTACTGGCAAGCAAATTGCGATCATAGCCCACAAGAGTAAGCTATTGACAGAAAGTGCCTGCCTAAGGAGACGGTCAGGTTGTTGTTTGTAGCTTATTTTTCACACAACTAAAGTAACCACCACATCGTATCCTCATTTAAGCAGAGTGAAGGGCATCCCGCCCTGAATTGACTTAAGGAGTGATGATATGACTCAACTCAAAAAGCAAATTAGTCCCCTTCGCCAACGCATGATAGACGAAATGAACATGCGTAAGCTCAGCTCTAAAACTCAACAATTCTATTTTCGAGCGTTAGAAAGGCTAGCAATATATCTCAAGCACTCACCAGAGCAAGCAACATCTGAGCAAGTGCGCCAGTTTCAAATTGCACTCGTCGCGCAAGGCGCGTCAAGCGGCACTATTAATGCGACACTATCTGGTATACACTTATTGTATTGCAAGACCCTTGACCAGCCCGAAATTGCGGATCGATAATGTTATTAACACAATAAAAGGTAGCAAGGTGACACGTAAAACGACTAGCTCACTGACTCGAAAAAAAAACGCCACAAACATCACACCAATACCCGCCCACGCAACAACGAAATCCTCATAGCAGAGGTTCGAAGGTAAACCACCGCGGTTTCGTTCACTGTGCTTATTATGACGCTACTATTATTATTCAATACGAGTCGATTTATAAGGTGTTGATGAACGAGCACAAGGCAAATTAACACTATAGATTTGTCTAAATACAACAATATCTTATGGATGATGGCAGGTCTGAGCGGTCATCGGAAGTAATGCAGGAAATTATCGTCACATTGTGCCTCTTAAGTAACGGGTTGACTTTTGAATATTTTATAAGGCCATATAAAATAATAGCTCGACAGGTTTATGGGGTATCTTTTATTTTAAACTTAGGCATACTGGCATCTCTAAAATCCCAGAACGACGTTAGTTACTCTGGAAAAGAGGAAAGCTAACTGTGTTTATTTCAGAAGTAGAATAATGAAAATAGCCTATCCCATTTACCTTCTAGTCTCTGCTACAAGTTTGTACGTTATGACATTAAGTTGTTGCTCTGCGCAAAGTACGCCGTCTGAATTTGCCAAATTAAGTCTGGACCAGCTATTTGAGTTGAGTATTGATGAATCTCACGTTGAACAACAACGTCTTTCGCCTTGGAGCTTTGCTTATAACTTCAAGACGGTAGAATTTGATGGATACCTTGATAGTGATAGCTCCCTCAGGCGTGATGAGGTGTGGTGGCAAGGATTGCAAGAAGTCAGAACAAGTAAAAACTTTCCTATTGTGCCGACTGTTATATCCCAGCAAGCAAAGGTGATTTCCATCGGTTATCAGTTAGGCCCCAAGTGGCGTGCACACCTGTCCGTACCTTATTTATCGCAAAACACAGATCACATCAGTATCGTAGAAAATTATGCGCACTTTACGATTGATACCACAGGTTTAGGTGATAT